>DASQLK010000095.1:0-6754 GCA_035630055.1 Methyloceanibacter sp.
CCGCCGAAGCGCGGACCCTGGGTCTGGCCGAGCAGGACTTCGTAAAGGGCGGAAAACCAGTCGCGTAGGGGCTCGAAGCCGTGCTCCTTACCAACCGCATACACTTCAGCCTGAATGTCCTCGGCGAGAACCTTGGAGGGCAAAGCGGCAAGACGCGCGTCGAGATCGAGGAGCGCCGCGCGTTCCTTTTGCGTCGGCGCGCGATATCTCTTCGCGGGCTTCACGAAATCATGGAAGTAACGGATCGCATAACCGACAAGCTCATCAAGCAGCGGATGCTGCTCCGGAGTCGCGTCGGGGGCGTAGCGGCGGATGAAGCCCCACAGCACGTCCTTGTCCTCTGAGTTCGACGCAGACGCGAGATTGAGAAGAAGCGCGAAACTGATGGGAAGCTCGGCCTCGGGCGGCGACCCCTGATGAATGTGCCATACGGGGTTCATCAGCTTCGCGGCCTGCTCCTCCTTCGGATAGGCAGCGAGATGGCCGACATATTCGTCGACGGCACGCGGGATGACATCGAAATAAAGCCGCTTCGCCTTTTTCGGGCTCTGGAACATGTAGAGCGACAGGCTCTCGGGGCTCGCATAGGTGAGCCACTCGTCGATGGTGAGGCCGTTGCCGCGCGACTTCGAAATCTTCTCGCCGTTCTCGTCGAGGAACAACTCGTAGATGAAACCTTCCGGCTGCTGCCTGCCCAAGATGCGGCAGATCTGACCTGACAGGCGGACGGAATCGATCAGGTCCTTGCCGGCCATCTCATAGTCGACGCTGAGTGCCGCCCAGCGCATCGCCCAGTCCGCCTTCCATTGCAGCTTGCAACGGCCGCGTGTCACCGGCACTTGCGTCAGCTTGCCCGTATCGGGGTCCTTGTAGATGATCGTACCGGCGGCGACGTCGCGATCGACGACCGGAACTTGCAGCACTTTGCCGGTGACGGGCGAGATCGGCAGGAACGGACTGTAGGTGGCGCGGCGCTCAGGCCCAAGCGTCGGCAGGATTACGTTGAGGATGGCGTCGTAGTTCTCGAGCACCTTGAGCAGCGTCACGTCGAAGCGACCGGAGATGTAGGAATCGGTCGCGGACAGGAACTCGTAGTCAAAGCCGAACGTATCGAGAAAGGCTTTGAGGCGCGCATTGTTGTGCGCGCCGAAGCTCGGATGCAGGCCGAAGGGGTCCGGCACCTGGGTCAACGGCTTGCCGAGATGCGCGGTGACCATCTCCTTGTTGGGAATGTTCTCCGGGACTTTGCGCAAGCCGTCCATGTCGTCCGAGAAGCAGATCAGCCGCGTGGGGATCTTGTCTTCGGTGAGAACGCGAAAGGCATGGCGGACCATGGTGGAGCGCGCGACCTCGCCGAAGGTGCCGATATGCGGCAGGCCTGACGGGCCGTAGCCGGTCTCGAAGATGATGGCGCCGGTCGGCTTCGGGATGCGCTTCAGCCGGCTCAAGACCTTGCGCGCCTCCTCGAAGGGCCATGCCTTGCTGACATGGGCGTAGGCGAGGAGCTCGGAACTGACCTCCACTGGACCGGCCGCCTTCTTCGCGCGCGGCTTCAGCACGCCGGCATCGGCGGGGATGCTGGCGTCGAACTGCGGCATTTGGTTACGCGGGGGCCGGGCCATCGGATCTTTTAGGTTACGGCGGCGAGAATGGCCGGAGAGATTTCACAGATTGCCTAACGGCGCCAGTCTTTCGAGGCGGTTTTGGCGCGCCGCGCCGTCACATACGCGGCGCTTGCCCGGTTGGCTGCAATTTCATACGGTCGCGCCTCTTCCATCCTAGAGGGTATCCTTCCATGTCCGAGCCACTGACCCATCATGCCGCGCTGATCTACGTGATGGTCACGACCTCGGCGGTTGACCGAACGATGAACGACGAGGAACTCGGCCGGATCGGCGAGATCGTCTCGCACCTGCCGGTTTTCGCAGGGTATGACGAGGACGAGTTGGTCGGCACGGCCGAGGCTTGCGGTAACATCCTCGGCGAGGATGGCGGCCTCGACAAGGTACTCGGGATGGTCAAGTCGTCATTGCCATCCGAGCTGCGCGAGACGGCCTATGCGGTGGCCCTGGAAGTCGCCGCCGCCGACCTGCACGTTCCAGACGAGGAAACCAGGTTTCTGGAGGTCCTGAGCGAAACGCTCGAGCTCGACCGCATCACGACGGCGGCGATCGAGCGGGGAATCCGGGCGCGCAACACCGTCCTATAAACCCTTCAGTTACGCCCTTTGCTGCGGAACGCGGAAGGCGCCAGGCCGTTTCTAGTATAGTCGTGGCCGCAAGCGGCTCGGACGTACCAGAGGAGGATTATCACATGATGGGTTTGGGCAGGTCGTCGCGCAGCGCTTCGAGTTACGTTCCCGACACCAGCGATCTTTACGAGCAGCTCGACACGCTGCGCGGCTATGTGCAGGAGCTGACCCACGGCCTGGGGAAAGGCGCGCGGGGCACTTATGGCAACGCTCGCGATTATGCCGCCGATACCGCGCAAGAGGCTGAAGACCTGATGCACGACAACTTGGCCGCATCCATGGTGCTTGCGGTGGGTGTGGGCGTGCTGATCGGGTATTTCATCCGCCGCGGCACCGAGTAAACATTTCAGCTTACTGCGCGAGCTTGACGGCGCCCGTATAGAGCGCGCCGCCGAGTACGCATGGCACGGCGATATAGGCCTGACCGAGGGCGGTCGCTGCCACGCAGCCGGTCGCGATGGCGATGGAGCCGGCTGTCGCGCCTTTCGTCATACCCGCTTCGTTGGTCATTTGCCGCCGCTGTGCATCCTCGATCGCGCCGAACTGATCCTTGCGGATGCCCTCGGATTCGAAGATTTCGGCAGCCTCGATGACGTCCTTCAGCGGTTGTGAGACTTCCTCAGGCTGCCGCTCGTATTCGGCGCGATAAAGCTTGATCAGCTCGCGGTCACGCTCGGCATAGGAGGCCAGCGTCCACTTCGCCGTTCCTCCGGCTGTCACTTTGTCCAGCGCGCTCGGATCATGGCCCCAGCCCGAGAAGATCTTGCGAAATGAAAAGGCGGAATCGGATTTCCTCTTCGACCAGCGCAGAGCGTCCATGATCCGAACGACCGGCTCATGCTGTCCGGTGGCAACATAGTAGCCCCACAACGCGTAAATGCCGGGCGACCCGCCGTGGTCGAGCTGCAGATCCATGAGCGTCGGACGCTTGCCCGAGAGGAAATCGTCGATCAGGGGGCGGCGCAAAGGCATGCGCGGTGAAAATTTTTCCAAGAGTTCGCGCCAGTCGGGACGGCCGGAATAGACGATGGCGCGAATGATGACGCCCTGCTCCTTGTCGGGAAGCGGCAGCATCCGCGCGATGAGCGAGGCGCCATCCTTGGGATTGGAACCAAGCACGCCGGCGATGAAGCCGGTGCAGAACCACGCCTTTTCCTCGTCGCCGAACAGCCCGTAGGTGTTCATCGCCTTTACCGCGGCGGGCACGCGGGAGGGATTGCGATGCTTACGGTAGTTCGAGACCCAATCCATGAGCTGCTCGGGCGTGCCAAAGCCACCGGGAGGCTGGGCTTGGCGCTGAGCGGTATCGTCTGGACTGTCGACCGCGGGGAACGCGAAGCTCGGTGCTGGGGGTTGCGGTGCAAGTGCGGCCGGCTGCGGCATGGGTGCCGGCTGGGACGCCGAGGGGGACGGTGACGGCGCGGGAGGCGGCTCGGATGGCACGGCCGGCGCCTGCGGAGGCGCGAGCATCTGCGGCGGCGCCTGTTTGGCGACCGAGGTCGAGCGCGGCGGAGGTGACCCTAGCGTGCTGCTCTCAGCGAGGCAGGCAGAGGCGGCGCTGAAAACGCAGCCGACGGCGAGCGCAAGGAGAGCGACGTTACGCATGTCATCAGCTTCCTACCCCCCGGCCCCGGCGCGATGACGTTTACTACAACATGGTTAACGCCCGCGAGGCTGGCTGCCAGCGGGTAAGGTTCTGATTTTCAATGGGTTCGTGGCATTTTGAGGGCCGGCGCGCGTTAACCATAATCCTAAGTTAACGCGCGTATCGTCCGGCCAACTCCAAAAGCAGGTCCGGCCACCCCTCCAGGTCGCGACGCAGAGGGGCGGCCGGGGCCTCGCATACGCCGCTAGGGAGCACCTTTTCAGGTCTGCGAGGTCGATCCTGACGGGCAGAGCCGAGTGCACTCCGCCCACCGATGTGACATTAAAGGGCGAACCTCCTTCGCGGCGGCGCGCCGCGCATCGGAATGCGCATCTCCCGGGTCTCGTGCGATTTGGTTCTGTTCACGGTCACGGCAGGCTTTCAACAGGGTCTCGGGCAGCCTCAAAATGCAGGGCCCGTCGCTGACCACCGGCCCGTTTGCCCAATAGCAAGGCGAAGCTCGGGTCTTTCCGCGCCTGGGCCGTTTGGAGGCAAAGCATCGCCAGGGGCTCGAGGAGACGCGCCGACTTCAGCGGACCGGCATCGACCGCGTCGAAGCCGACTTCGGTCACGAGCGCCATGACTTTCTTCTTCTCAGCACCCTCGGGACCCGCAACGAACATTGCTGCGCTGGTGTCCGCAAAGCGAGGATTTGCCAAGACGTCCGCACCAACGCTGTTGAAGGCCTTGAAGACGCGCGCCTCGGGCGCCTGGCTTTGCAGCATCTCGGCGCCAGAGGTGTCGAAGCCGACGGCGAGACCACTCGCATTGGGGTTGAGGGGATTGGTGGCGTCGATGAGAATCTTGCCGGCCAAGGACCAGGCGTGCTCGCAGACAAGCGACTCGGCCGCCGACCAGGGCGTGGCGATGATCACCACATCCGACCCGGAGATGGCCCCGGCCACGCTTTTCGCATTGTGCTCCTGCGATCGCTCGGGAGCCCGGACGCCATAGACGATGTCATGGCCCTTGGGCCGCAGCGCGGTGCCCAGCGCTCCCCCAACCCGGCCCGCACCAATGATGGCGATCTTCACACTCTGCCTCGCGGGTTCTTTTTCGGCGGCGACGCACAACGTTGCCGCTCGAGGCTTGCTTCTTTCTTGATCAATAAGATGGGCGGTCTATGATCATTAATCCAATCGATGGCATCGATGACCAGTATCGATCACGCCAATTTGTCGAGGCTGGACCTCAATCTCCTGGTCGCGCTCGATGCGCTGCTCACCGAGCGCAGCGTCACGCGGGCAGCTTCGCGGGTCGGGCTCGGCCAGTCAGCCATGAGCCATAATCTCGCCCGGCTGCGCACAGTCTTCGGCGATGAGTTGCTGACCCGAAGCGCGGAAGGCATGCGGCCAACGCCTCGCGCGATGGAGCTTGCCGATCCCGTGCGGGCCATGCTGTGGCAGATTCAGGCGACGCTGTTACAGCGCGAATCCTTCCACCCCGCTACGGCGGAGCGGACATTCCGCATTGGTCTTGCGGACTCCATCGAGGTCGCGCTTCTGCCGGTCCTCGTCGGGCATCTGCGTCTGGCCGCGCCGAAGGTCGCATTGCATCTGCGCCCCCTCAACCGCGGATCCATCTTGGATGAGCTCGATTCCGGCAGACTGCATCTCGGGATCGGTGCGTTCAGCCATGGCCAGACCCACCACAAGCGCCGCAACCTCTACACCGACCGCTTTCTTTGTCTCTTCAACCAAGCGCAGCTTGGCTTCGATAGTCCGATCACACTCGATGAGTATCTGAGCGTGCCGCACGTACTGACGAGCCAAACCGACGAGCCGCACGGTGCGGTGGATGAGGCGCTGGCGAAGCTGAAGCTCGCCCGCACGATCTCGGTGATGACGCAAAGCTTTCTCGCCGTGCCGTTCGTCGTGCGGCGGGCGCCGCTCATCACGACGATGCCGTCAAAGCTCGCGCGCTATTTCGCCGACGCCTTCGACCTCACGACGAGCCCGCCCCCGATCGAGCTTCCCACCGTTTCCATCTCTCTTCTGTGGCATGGCAGTTTCGACCAGGACCCGGCGCATATGTGGCTGCGGCAGACGATTGCGGGGCTCGTGGCGGAGGCCGGCCTGGAGCTCTGAGATTTCCAGCCATGTGGACAAGTGCGAGAAACGGCGGCGTCCTTGCCTTAGAATGGCGACATCATGCCCGGTCATGCCGATTCGCGCGTACAGGCTGGCGTGGCATCCCAATCAATCTGGAGGAGGTAACGAACCATGGCCACAAGCGCAGCAACCGCACGCTCGCGCGCGCCGGCGTCGACGCAGAAGGCGCGTGCAGAGGCGTTGAGCGACGTCTTAGCAGACAGTTGGTGGACGGTCGGCTTGCGCGGGCTACTCGGCATCGCGTTCGGCCTCATCTGCCTCCTCATTCCGGCGGCGGCCATCCTGTCCCTCGTGCTGCTGTTCTCCGCCTATATGTTGGTCGACGGCGTCTTCGCCATCGCCGCCGGCATCAAGGCCGCGCGCAATGGCGAACGCTGGGGCCTTTTGATCCTGGAAGGCGTGGTGGATATCGCCGCCGGCGCGATTGCGTTCCTCTGGCCGGCGATCACCGCGGTGGCCTTCGTGCTCCTCGTCGCCGTCTGGGCGATCATCTCGGGCGCGTTGATGCTCGCGGCGGCATTCAGCCTGAAACTCGATCACGGGCGCTGGTGGCTCGCGCTCGGCGGCATTGCATCTTTGGTCTTCGGCGTCGTGCTCGTCATCGCGCCGGTTGTTGGCGCCGTGGTGCTGACGTGGTGGATCGGCGCCTATGCGCTCGTCTTCGGCGTGCTGTTGCTCGTGCTTGCCTTCCAACTGCACTCAAAAAAGGAAGAGCGGGAACACGGCGCCCCGGCAAAGAAATGAGGT
>DASQLK010000096.1:0-2845 GCA_035630055.1 Methyloceanibacter sp.
CCTGTGCGAAGAAGGCCCACGCGAAATACGTGGCGACGAAGTTGATGTCGGCGTAGCGCGCCATCAGAAAGGACCAGCCGACGAAGATCCAGGCGGCGGCAAGCAGCGCCGCGATCGCACGTCCGGCCCAGGGCGGCTGCAGCAGGGTCAGTGCGAGGATGGCAAGGCCGGCCAACGCGGCCACGAGCTGCGCGGGCCAGACCGCGTTGTTGTGTAGCTCGAAGAGCCGATAATAGGTCTCCGGCGAGAACAGCAGAAAGTCCGCGAGGCGATACGTCCACCACTCGGACATCAAATCTCCTCAACATAGGCGGCGATCCGCGCGCGCAGCTTCGCGTCGGGCAGAGGTCCATAACTTGCGCCCATATTCTCGCGCAGATGCGCCACCTTTGACGTGGCGGGGATCGCACAGGTCATGGCCGGGTGCGAGACGATGAACTTGAGAAGCAGCTGCGCCCAGTTCTTCGCGCCGATTTCGCTTGCGAAGGGAGGCAGCGTCTCGCCTTCCAGACCGTCGATCAGGGCCCCCTGCTGGAAGGGGCGGTTGGCGATCACGGCGATGCCCTTCTCTTGAGCGAGGGGGAGGATGCGCTTCTCAATGTCGCGATCGACGACGTTATAAGTGACTTGAATGAAGTCGAGCGGGTGCGCCTTCATCACCTCCTCGAATTCACGATGACGGCGGCCGTGCGATGTGGTGATGCCGACATAGCGGAGCTTGCCTGCGGCCTTCATGGCGAAGAGCGTATCGAGATGCTTCTCGAAGGACAGGAGGTTGTGGACCTGCAGAAGGTCGAAGCGCTGCACACCCCAGCGTTTCTCCGACTCGGCGATCTGCTCCGGCCCGTCGCCGGCGGTCCAAACCTTGTCGGCGGAGAAGACCTCGTCCGTCGCGTTCAGCTTCTTCAGGCCGTAGCCGATCACCTCCTGGGCGGAGCCGTACATTGGCGAGGAATCGATCATGCGGCCGCCTTCGGCGAAAAACGCCTGCATGACGGCGGCGCAAGCATCGCGCGCGACAGGATCGTCGCCGACATTGAAGGTGATCCAGGAGCCTAGGCCGACGAGAGGGAGCTTCTCGCCGGAGGAGGGGATCGGCTTCGTCAGGAGCCCACTTTGGGCCAAGCCGAAACGAGGCAGGGCAATGCTGGCTGCGCTTGCGGCGGCCAGGGATGCGAGAAAGGCACGGCGTGTAAGTGGCATCGTTCCAATCTAGACATTGTGGGTGCATAGCAAAAGCGGGGGACAGGCCCACGGTTCCTTCGCATGCGCGATGGATGGACAAGGCAGTGGCGCAAGGGTAAGCAGGCGGCCATGTTGAGGCGCCTCTATGATTGGACCATGGAGCTCGCCGCTCACCGCAGCGCACCATGGGCCCTAGCAGGCGTCTCCTTCATCGAGAGCTCGGTTTTTCCGATCCCTCCCGATGTGATGCTCATCCCCATGGTGCTCGCGGAGCGGCGCAAGGCCTGGTTCTATGCCACGCTCTGCACGGTCGCATCCGTCGTCGGGGGGGCTTTCGGCTATTTCATCGGCTATTTTCTATTCGAGGCGGTGGGCGAGCCGATCCTGCGCCTCTACGGCTATCAGGAGGCGTTCCACGATTTCGCAGCCCGCTACAATGACTGGGGCGCCTGGATCGTGTTCATGGCCGGCGTGACGCCGTTCCCCTATAAGGTTATCACGATCGCAAGCGGCGCGACCCAGCTCAATTTCTTCGTTTTCATGCTCGCAAGCGTTGCGGCCCGGGGCTTGCGGTTCTTCGTTGTGGCGGGCTTGCTTTACTGGTTCGGCCCGCCGATCAAGGATTTCATCGAGCGCCGCCTCGGCCTGCTCTTCACGATCTTCGTCATCCTGTTGCTAGGCGGCTTTGCCGTCGTCAAATTCGCGTTCTGAACATGCCCGTTCCTCTGCCAGCAAAGCCCGGAATGATCTCAAGCGCGATCGTGCTTGGAATCGCCACCGCAACTATCCTCGGCGCGCTCGCGTTCGAGCATCTCGGCAATTATGCGCCGTGCCCGCTTTGTCTCGAGCAGCGCTACGCCTATTATTTCGCGATCCCGGTCACCGCCGCGGCCTATTTCCTAGCTGAATACGATCGCGGCACGCTTGCGCGCATTCTGCTTGCGCTTGTCGCGGCTGCCTTCCTCGTCAACGCAGGCCTCGGCGTCTATCACGCCGGCATCGAGTGGGACCTTTGGGAGGGCCCCGTGGCTTGCAGCGGAGGCGTCGACATCGAATGGGGCGAAGGCGGCATCGCGCAGCAATTGCAGAACGTGCAGGTGGTGCGCTGCGACGAGCCGGCGCTCCATGTGCTCGGCTTCTCGCTGTCGGTGTGGAACGCCCTGATATCGCTCGGGCTCGCGGCGATCGCAGCCGTCGGCGCGACACAATGGCGGCAATAGCGGCTTACGGCTCGAGCTCGGTATCCCAGTAGAGATAATCGAGCCAGCTCTCGTGCAGATAGTTGGGCGGAAAGAGCCTGCCGTTCCTGTGCAGCTCGAACACCGTCGGCCGGTAGGGCGACTGCGCGGGCCACATCTTCGCTTGCTTCGGCATCTGGCCACCCTTCTGCAAGTTACAGGGGGCGCAGGCGGTGACGACGTTGTCCCAGCGGGTCAGGCCGCCGCGGGAGCGCGGCACGAGATGGTCGAAGGTCAGATCCTGATCGTCGCCGCAATATTGGCAAGTGAACCGGTCGCGCAGGAAAACGTTGAATCGCGTGAAGGCCGGGTAGAGCGCGGGACGCACGTAGCTTTTCAGCGAGACGACGCTCGGCAGCTTCATCTCGAAATTGGGTGAACGGACGCAGCGGTCGTATTCGGAGACGATGTTGACGCGGTCG
>DASQLK010000097.1:0-8541 GCA_035630055.1 Methyloceanibacter sp.
GCGGAGCAGCGCGTCGAGGAAGAACGATGCGACGCGGCGTCCGTGCGCTTCGTCGGCAAATCCCTCTTCCGTCGGATAAACATAGTCCTCGAGCCAGCCAAGCAATTGCTTGCCCGGCGCGGCAATCATTTCGCTCTGCACGTAGTGGGTGTGAATGTCGATGAAGCCCGGCGCGATGATACAGCCGGAATAGTCGGCGCGTGCTGCGCCGGCTGGAACCTTATCGCGCAAGTCGCTGTATTGTCCGACCGCCTCGATCAGCCCGTCGCGGCAGATGATCAAGCCGTCCGCCTCGTAGCGGAAGGCTTGCGCCGGATCGACGAGAAACGGGTCGTCGCTGAAAGACACGAGGGTGCCGCGGATCGCGCTGACCGAACCGCCGCTCAATGCCGTCTCCTCCCGCGCAAGCTATCGGTGTTAGACGAGACGCGACTGCTCCACCGCAGCGCCAATGAAGGAGGCAAAGAGTGGGTGCGGCTCGAACGGCCGCGATTTCAATTCTGGGTGAAACTGGACGCCGACGAACCAAGGATGCTCGGGGACCTCGACGATCTCCGGCAAGAGGCCATCGGGGGAAAGGCCGGAGAAGCGCAAGCCGGCGGCCTCGAGCCGGTTGCGGTAGCGCATGTTGACCTCGTAGCGGTGGCGATGCCGCTCCGAGATGTGCGTGGTGCCGTAGATATTTGCGACCTCGCTGCCTTTTGCGAGGACGGCGTCATAGGCGCCGAGGCGCATGGTGCCGCCGAGATTGCCGTTGGTGTTGCGCTGCTGCAGCTCCTCGCCCTTCATCCACTCCGTCATCAGGCCAATGACGGGCTCTTCGCTCGGGCCGAACTCGGTCGAGCTTGCGCCTTCGATACCGGCGAGATCGCGCGCGACCTCGATGACGGCCATCTGCATGCCGAAGCAGATGCCGAAATAGGGAACGCCCTTGGTGCGGGCATATTTTGCCGCTTGGATCTTGCCTTCAGAGCCGCGCTCGCCGAAGCCGCCGGGAACGAGGATGCCGTTCACATCCTCCAGATAGCTTGCGGCATCCTGGCTCTCGAAGATCTGCGCCTCGATCCATTCGAGATTGACCCGGACCTTGTGCGCGATGCCGCCATGAACGAGCGCCTCGCTCAGCGATTTGTAGGCGTCCTTGAGGCCGGTGTACTTGCCGACGATGGCGACGGTGACCTCGCCGTCGGGATTGAGCACCGTCTCAGAGATCTCCTGCCACCGCTGCAGGTTCGGCTCGGGAGCATCGGTGATGCCGAACGCGGCGAGCACCTCGCGGTCCAACCCCTCGCGGTGATAGGCGATCGGCACCTCGTAAATGCTGGCAACGTCGAGGGCTTGAATGACCGCCTCCGGGCGCACGTTGCAGAAGAGCGCGATCTTGCGCCGCTCGTCTGCAGGCAGCTCGCGATCGGTGCGGCAGAGGAGAACGTCGGGCTGGATGCCGATCGAGCGGAGCTCCTTCACCGAGTGCTGGGTCGGCTTCGTTTTCAGTTCGCCCGCGCTCGGGATGTACGGCACCAGCGTCAAATGAATGAAGGCGGTCGAGCCGCGCGGCAACTCGTTGCCAAGCTGACGGATGGCCTCGAAGAACGGCAAGCCCTCTATGTCGCCGACGGTCCCGCCGATTTCGCAGAGGACGAAGTCGACGCCCTCGTTGCCCGTGGTGATGAAATTCTTTATGGCGTCGGTGACGTGGGGGATGACCTGGACGGTCGAGCCCAGATAGTCGCCGCGCCGCTCCTTGGTGATGATCTCCTGGTAGATGCGGCCGGTCGTGATGTTGTCGGCCTGGCTCGCGGGGCGTCCGGTGAAGCGCTCATAGTGACCGAGGTCGAGATCGGTCTCGGCGCCGTCGTCGGTGACGAAGACCTCGCCGTGCTGGTAGGGGCTCATGGTCCCCGGATCGACGTTGAGATAGGGGTCGAGCTTACGCAGCCGCACGGTATAGCCGCGCGCCTGGAGCAACGCTCCGAGGGCTGCAGATGCCAGTCCCTTGCCGAGAGAGGAAACCACGCCGCCGGTGATGAAAACGTACCGCGCCATGGGCCTCTATCCTATACGGAATCGCTTACGAGTCGTAGCCCCAAAGAGCAATCGTCCACGGGCAACGACGCGAAATTTACGATGCGAAAAAATTTACTCTGATTGTGGAGCCTGGGGCGCCTGCGGAGCGGCGGGAGCCGGCGCGGTGTTCTGCGGTGCGACAGGAAGTTGCAGCGGCGCCAGACCACCACCACCGCCAGAGCTACCCGGAATGATCGAGCTTGGCTGCCGATGGGTGCCAGCCAGAATCCCCAGCGCCAGGCTGGTGACGAAGAAGCAAGCAGCGAGCGCAGCCGTCATCTTGGTGAGCGCGTTGCCCGCGCTGCGCCCCGTCATAAAGCCGCCGCCGCCACCGCCGCCACCACCGCCGCCAATGCCGAGCGCGCCGCCCTCGGAACGCTGCAGCAGGATCACGCCGACGAGTGCCACCGCGATCATGATGTGGACGATGAGAATAACTGTGCTCATTGGGTCGCCTTTGCTCTGTCAGTGGCTGTCTTATCCGAATCAGCCACCGTTTGGCTAGGCTTGGCCTCGGCCTGAATTTGGGGAGGCCTCGACGGATTGCGGTCCGGGAAGGGTATGCCGTCGTCCGTGGACTTGGGCCTGTCCACGCCGCCGTTGCGGCAGCGGAAGACGATTTTCTCCTCCACCATTAGGAAACGGCGCACCTTGTCCAGCGCGACTGGGTCGAGATTGTCCTTAACCCAATCGGGGCCGTGATCGAGGGCGGATTGCATGTTCGGCGTGAGGAGCGCCTTCTTCTCGTCCTGGAGTTGCCTGCAGGAGTCCTTATCCAGCGGCTCCGCCCGGGCGCGCACCGATAGCGCCGGGATCGAGCCCGCGCAAAGAAGCGCGACAAGAATAATGCGCGACGACGGCATTTAGCCCCGCTGGAAAAAGTCCCCCGCCCCAAAGAGAGGCTCTGGCAGGATGGCGAAAATTAACGGTCTTGCCAACCTCTCGGGAGCACCACTCGACCAAGAATCAGCACGGCGCAACCCAGTCAATATGCGCACAAAATGCTGAAAAAGTCCTGTGCCTTGAGGCTTGCACCCCCGACAAGGGCGCCGTTGACATTCGGAATATGGAGGAGCTCCCGGGCATTATCCGGCTTGACGGATCCCCCGTACAGGATGCGCATGCGCGCGCCCTCCCCGGGGGCGCCAAGGGCGCCGAGCTCGGCGCGGATCAACCCATGCATTTCCGCCACATCGTCGGGGGTCGGTGTCAGGCCGGTGCCGATGGCCCAGACCGGCTCATAGGCAATCACGGTGAAGGCTGCGGCGGCGGCATCCGGCACCGATCCGCGGAGCTGGCGCTCGACGACCGTCAGAGCGTTGCCCTCCCTCCGCTCCTGCTCGGTCTCGCCGACGCAGATGATGGCGGTCAATTCGGCGCGGTGGGCGGCCACCGCCTTGGCCTTCACGACGGCGTCGGTCTCGCCATGGTCCGTGCGCCGCTCGGAATGGCCGACTATGACGGCCTTTGCGCCTGCATCGGCGAGCATCTCTGCGGATAGATCGCCGGTATGGGCACCGGAGGCGAGCGGATGGCAGTCCTGGGCGCCCAGAATAATGGGGCTGCCGGCGAGAACGTCACGAGCCCTGGTTAAGAGAGTCGCCGGGGGGCAAACCATAATGTCGGTGGCGGGCGGCTGGCGCTCGCCGCGCAAGCGGTCCACGAGCGCCCGGAGTTCAGCCAGCGAGGCCTCCTGCCCGTTCATCTTCCAGTTTCCGGCTACCAGCGGTCTGATTGCTGCCACGGTCTGTCCCCTTCCCCCTCTCGTTCGTTCGGGGTTTGCCCTAAACCGAGGCGCTGCCTAGCCTTGGTGTCCGCGTCTTGCTACCTATGATGCCGGTTGCGCGCGGAAATGTCCAAGCAAGGGCATTGGCGCCGATGGGGCAACACACGGAAGGCTTGAAGCGTGGCACTCGACACTTTGCGCAAAGGCGCGGGCAAATTTTTCGGCATCATTCTCCTCGGCATGCTGGTCCTCAGCTTCGCGGTCTGGGGCATCGCGGATATTTTTCGCGGCTATGGCAGCCAGACGCTGATCAGCGTCGGCGATACCGAGATCACGCAGCAGGATTACACGCGCACCCAGCAAGAGGTGCTGCGCGCCATGAGCGCCGACGCCCAGCGCAGCCTCAGCCTGCAGGAGGCGCGCGCGCTCGGCCTCGACAACCGCGTCCTGGAGCGCTTGATCGGTGGCGCCGCCGTCGATCAGCACGCCCGCGACCTCGGCCTTTCCGTAAGCGACGAGGCGCTCTTGCAGGAAATCATGAAGGACCCGTCGTTCCAGGACAGCACGGGGCAATTCAGCCCTATCGCGTTCCAGCAAGCCATCCGCAATGTCGGGCTGTCCGAGCAGGGCTATCTGGCATCGCAGCGTGAGCGCAATCTTCGCCGGCAGATTTTGTCCACCGTCGGCACAGGTATCGGCGCGCCGCAGGTCCTGCTCGATGCCCTCAACCGCTACAACGGCGAGGCGCGCACGCTGCGCTACGTCATGATTCCGGAAAGCGCCGCCGGGACGATCCCGGAGCCGACCGAGGAACAGATCAAAACGTACTACGAGAACAACCGCGCAAAGTTCACCCAGCCGGAATACCGCAAGATCGGCATTCTCGCGGTGACCCCGGAAGCGGTGAAAGACAAGGTGCAGATCAGCGCGGAAGACATCAAGGCCACTTACGAGGCCGATAAAGCCACGCTCGGCAATCCCGAGCGGCGGGCGGTGCAGCAAATCCCCTTCCCCGACAAGGAGGCAGCAGCCGCGGCCGCAAAGAAAATCGCAGAAGGCGCCGACTTCGTCGAAGTCGGCAAGGAGCGCGGACTGAAACTCAGCGACATGGATCTTGGCACCCTCAAGCGCGAGGATTTCGCCGATCCGGCCGTTGCCGAAGCCGCGTTCAAGCTTGAGGCGAACAAGGTCAGCGAGCCGATCACCGGCAGGCTCGGCACGACCGTGCTGGTGCGCGTCACGAAAATCGAGCCCGGTAAGACGCCGACGTTCGACGAGGCGAAGGCCGAGGTGGAGCAGAAACTCCTCAAGCAGCGCGCGACCGGCGCTATCTTCGATTTGCACGACCAGATCGAAGACGAGCGCGCTTCGGGCGCGACCCTCGCCGAGATCGCCGGCAAGCTAAAGCTCAAGCACGAGGTGATCGACCAGATCGACCGACAGGGAAAGAAACCGGACGGCTCGACGATCGCCCTGCCGGCGCAGAAGCAGGTGCTGGAAGCGGCATTCGCCAGCGATAGCGGCGTCGAGACCGATCCCATCGACGCCAAGGACGAAGGCGTGATCTGGTACGATGTGATGGGCGTCGTGCCGCAGCAGGTGAAGCCGCTGGATCAGGTCATGGACGAGGTCAAGAAGGCCTGGCGTGCCGAAGATATCCGCACGCGGCTTGCCAAGGCCACGGGCGATCTCGTGAACGCCTTGAGCGCCGGCAGCAAGACGCTCGAGGACATCGCCAAGGAGTTCAATGGCGAGGTCATGACCAGCGATCCGCTGAAACGGAACGACATTGGGGTGAACGTGCTGCCGGCTGCGGTGGCGCAGGCTTTTACCCTCCCGCAAGGCGGATACGGCTCCGCACCGTCGGGCATCGATGAGGGCCGCATCGTGTTCAAGGTGGAGACGGTGACGGCGCCGCCGGAGCCCGATGCCGCCGGTCTCGCCCAGGTGAAGGAGCAACTTGGCCTCTTCGTCAGCGACGACGTCATCGCGGAGTATTTCGGCGCGCTGGAGAAGCGCTACGGCGTCAACGTCAACCAGCAGGCGCTGGCGCGCCTCACGGGCACCGGCGAGCAGCCATGACACCGGCGCCTGCCGCCTCCGTAACGCCGCTTCCGCAAAGCGAAGGCAACGCGCCGATCGAGCCAGAGTTTTCGACATTTGCCTCGCTCTACGAGAAGGGCGTCGCGCAAGTCGCTTGGACGCGGCTCGTTGCCGATCTTGAGACGCCGGTCTCGGCGATGCTGAAGATCGCCCATGATCGTCCCAACAGCTTTTTGCTGGAGTCGGTGGAAGGTGGCGCGACGCGCGGGCGCTATTCGATCATCGGTTGCGATCCCGATCTCGTATGGCGCGCGAACGGCGCTGCCGCGGAGATAAACCGTACGCCCGGTGTTGATCCGAACGCATTTGCGCCCTCGCCACTGCCGACGCTCGGTTCGCTGCGGGCGCTGCTGAAAGAGTCGGCGATTACGCTTCCGGCTGGGTTGCCGACCATGGCGGCGGGCGTCTTCGGTTATCTTGGCTACGATACCGTGCGGCTGGTCGAGGATCTGCCGTCCGACAAGCACGACCCGCTCGATCTTCCGCACAGCATCATGGTGAGGCCGACCCTGATCGTCGTCTTCGACGGCGTGAAGGATGAGATGACGCTCGTGACACCCGTGCGCCCCGTCGAGGGCGTCAGCGCCAAGGCAGCCTATGCCCGCGCCGGCGAACGCCTGTCGCTCGCCATCGAGCGGCTGGAGCAACCTTTGCCTCACACCGCCGATCCGGCAATCGCCGCGCCGCACCCCGAGCCGCAAGCCGCGACAGCGGCGCAGGCCTATATGCAAAAGGTCGCGCGCGCGCAGGAGTACATCGCGGCCGGCGATATTTTCCAGGTCGTGCTCAGCCAGCGCTTCGAAGCGCCGTTCACGCTGCCGTCGTTCGCGCTCTACCGCGCGTTACGCCGGGTGAACCCCTCCCCTTTTCTTTATTACCTCAACTTCGGCGGCTTCGCGGTTGTGGGGTCGAGCCCGGAGATCCTCGTTCGCGTGCGCGAGGGCAAGGTGACGATCCGGCCGATCGCGGGGACGCGGCCGCGCGGCGCCTCGCCGGAAGAAGATCTGGCGCTTGCCGCCGAGCTCCTGGCGGACGCGAAGGAGCGGGCGGAACATCTCATGCTGCTTGACCTTGGCCGCAACGATGTCGGCCGTGTCGCGGAGATCGGCAGCGTCGAGGTCACGGACTCCTTCTTCCTCGAATATTACAGCCAGGTGATGCATATCGTGTCGAATGTGGAAGGGTCGCTCGACGCCGCCCATGACGCGATCGACGCGCTGATGGCCGGCTTTCCGGCAGGCACCGTTTCTGGCGCGCCCAAGGTGCGCGCCATGGAAATCATCGACGAACTCGAGGACGATGCGCGCGGGCTCTATGCAGGGTGTGTGGGTTACTTCTCGGCGAACGGGGACATGGACAGCTGCATCGTGCTACGCACGTCCGTCGTCAAAGACGGCATGATGTATGTGCAGGCCGGCGCCGGGATCGTCGCGGATTCCGTTCCGGCAAACGAGCAGGCCGAGTGCGTGAACAAAGCCAAGGCGCTTTTCAAGGCGGCGGACGAAGCGGTGCGCTTCTCCGCCCGCGCTAAGCGCGGCCAATGATGCTGACCCTCATCCTGCTGCGCCATGCAAAATCGAGCTGGAAGAATCCTGGGCTGCCGGACCAGGATCGCACCCTCGCCACGCGAGGAGAAAAGGACGCGCCGGTCGTGGGCCGCGCCATGGCGGCAAATAGCGTCGTGCCGCAACTCGTTCTTTGCTCATCGGCCCGCCGCACGCGCGACACGCTTGCGCTCGTGCTGCCAGAGCTCAAAGCCGAACCGAAAGTGATTTATGACGACGCGCTCTATCATGCGCCGCCGGCGCGGATGCTGAAGATGATGCAAGGGACGCCAGCAGGCACCAGCAGCGTCATGATCGTAGGCCATAACCCCGAGATCCAAGCCCTGGCGCTCGATCTCATCGGCCACGGCCCGAAACTCCTGCGCGACCGGCTGATGGCGAAATACCCGACCGCAGGCTTGGTCGTGATTAACTTCCCCGCGGCGGGCTGGGCCGATGTCGGCGTCAATACCGGCACCTTGAGCCTCTTCCTCACGCCGAGTGATCTGCGCGCCTAGCCGGGGCAAGGGCCTCTCCTTGACGCGCACTCCGCCCGGGGCGTAACAACCCGTCATGCTGACGCTCATCGATAACTACGACAGCTTCACCTACAACCTCGTGCATTTCCTCGGCGAATTGGGCGCGACGACCCGCGTCTACCGTAACGACAAGGTGACGGTCGACGAGGTGTTGGCCGAAGGACCGAAAGCCATCGTGTTGTCGCCAGGCCCCTGCGATCCGGACCGTGCCGGCATTTGCCTCGAGCTCATCGAGCGCGCCGGCCGCGACGTGCCGATCCTTGGGGTTTGCCTTGGCCACCAGGCGATCGGCCAAGTCTATGGCGGCAAGGTCGTGCGCGCGCCCACCCTGATGCACGGCAAGCTGTCCAAAGTGCATCATGGCGAAAAGGGTGTCTTCGCGGGCATCCCACAGGATTTCTCGGCGACGCGCTATCACTCCCTCGTGGTGGAGCGCGAGAGCCTGCCGGACGTACTGGAGATCACGGCCGAGACCGCGGACGGCGTCATCATGGGCGTGCAGCACAAGACCTATCCGGTCTACGGGGTGCAGTTTCATCCCGAAAGCATCGCCTCCGAGCAT
>DASQLK010000098.1:0-2951 GCA_035630055.1 Methyloceanibacter sp.
ATCGTGGCTTGGCCGGACGACCGCCTCCTCACCGTCTATCAGGCGGGCCAGGTGGGGGACGCCCTCGCCATCAGGCATCGCGGCGAGATCACGAAGATGTCGCGCGAATGCACGCTCTATGGCGACCGGGTGATCGTGAAATACGGTTTTGCGGGCAGGGTCCTGCTTGGGCCCAAGGGCCAGCCCGGCACGGTGACGCTTCCCGTCAGCGTGCGTGTCTCCGATAGCGACCGCAAGACGCTTGCCAGCGACTCCATGAAGATCTCCACCACGATTCCCGCCGGCACTCCGGCCGGCTATTTCTCGATGGTGAAGGAGGTCTCCTTCCCGATCCGGATGGGGACGCGCCCGCAGGACTATAAGATCTTCGTCGCCTTCGAGAGGAATGTCCCGGGCGCTGGCTGAAGCCTAGTGCAGCTTCGACTTCACCGCGTCGATGCCGTCTTTTACGAGCTTCTCGGCCTGATCCGCGGTGAGCTTCTCGGTGATGAGCGTACGCGCCGCGTTCACGGCGGCCTCGACCGCCGCTGCGCGCACTTCGCGTATGGCTTCGGTCTCGGCGCGGCCGATCTTGTCCTCGGCGAGCCGGATCCGGCGCTCGAACTGCTCCTTGATCGTGCGCCGCGTTTCCTTGGCGAGTGATTCAGCCTCTTGCCCCGCCTGCTTGATGATGGCGTCGGCCTCGCCGGTCGCCTCTCGCTCCTTGCGCCTGTACTCCGCGAGCACCTGCTCGGCTTCCTCGCGCAGGCGCCGCGCCTCGGCCAGCTCCGTCGCGATCCGCTCGGCGCGGGCGTCGAGCGCCGTTGCGACCTTCTTGTGCAGGCCGAGATAGATCAGCCCTGCGACGAACAGAAAGAAAGATACGGCGACCCAAAATTCGGCGGTGTAGATGAATTCCATGTTCAGCCCTTACGCGCCTCTGCCACGGCCTGCTTCACCTCGGCGTCGCTCGGGGCCACGCCGATCAGGCGGCGCACCACGTCGGATGCGACATCCGCAGCGACCGCGTTCACGTCCTTCATCGCGGCGTTCTTCGCCTCGGCGATGCGCGCCTCGGCTTCCGCGCCTTTGGCGGCAAGCTGCGCTTCGAGCTTCTGCCGCTCGGCCTCGATTTCTGCCTTGAGTTTGGCACGGCCCTCATCGCTGATGGCATGCGCCCGCTGCTTTGCCTCGGCCAGCGCCTGCTCGTAGGCGGCAATCGCCTCCTCCGTCTCGCGCCGAAGGGTTTCAGCCGCCGCGAGATCGTCTGCGATCCGCTGCATCCTGGCGTCGATGACGCTGCCGATGCGCGGCAGCGCCACATAGGTCATCAGCAGATACAGGATCGTAAATGTGATGACGAGCCAGATGAGCTGCGGCGCCCAATCGAGCGGTTCTAACTGAGGCATGTCGCCTTCCTCGCTTCCAGCAGGCTGCTGCTAGAACACGAACAGGATGATGAGCGCCACAACGAGGCCGAAGAGGCCGGTCGCCTCGGCGAGCGCGAAGCCGAGCAGCAAATTAGCGAACTGGCCGGGCGCCGCCGACGGATTGCGCAACGCGCCTTGCAGGTAGTTGCCGAAGATGGTGCCGATGCCGATGCCGGCGCCGACGAGGGCGATCGAGGCGAGTCCCGCGCCGATCAATTTTGCTGCTGATGGATCCATGACGTTCTCCCTTTGAAGCGAAGCGTGAAAATGACGAGCGAAGCTCTAGTGATGCATGTGCAGAGCGTCGTTCAGATAGATCGAGGTGAGGATCGCAAACACATAGGCCTGCAGGAATGCCACCAGGATTTCCAGGCCGGTGAACGCCACCATGAAGGCGAGTGGCGCTATGCCGCCGATCACGCCAAGCGCCACCACGAAGGCGCCGAACACTTTCAGCATCGTGTGTCCCGCCATCATGTTGGCGAAGAGACGCACCGACAGGCTGAGCGGCCGCGTCAAATAGGAGATGACCTCGATCACCACGAGGAGCGGCAGCATGACCGCGGGCACGCCGGATGGGACGAAGAACTTCAGGAACTTCACGCCGTGCTTGATGAAGCCGATTGCCGTGACCCCAATAAACACGAACGCGGCGAGCGCGAAGGTGACGATGATGTGGCTCGTCACCGTGAAGGAGTAGGGCAGCATGCCCAGCATGTTCAGCGCGAGCACGAACATGAAGAGCGTGAAGATGAAGGGAAAATACTTCATGCCGTCGGTGCCGACATTGTCGCGCACCATGTTGGCGACGAATTCGTAGGACAGTTCCGCGACGGACTGCATGCGCGTGGGAACGAGCGCCCGCCGGCGCATGGCATAAAGGGTGAAGAGCGTGATGACGGCGGCCGCGATCACCATGAAGAGCGCGGAATTGGTGAAGGAGGCATCGACGCCGAACAGCTCGAAATCGATCAAGCGCTTGATCTCGAACTGGTGCATCGGGTTGGGAAGTCCCCCCTCTGCCCCGTGGGCGCCCTCTGCGGCGTAAGCCTCGTTCACGTCATCCGCTCCTAATCGTCATCTTCATTCGGCAGATCTTTGCCTGGCAGCGGCCCGGCAGTTTCCTGCATGCGTTTGGCGGTCCGCATCACGCCGATAATTCCAGCGGCGCCTCCAAGCAGGAGGAACACCACCATCAGGAACGGCGCGGTGCCGAACCCTTGGTCCAGGGCCCATCCGATGAACCCCCCGACAGCGACGCCGGCGACCAGCTCGGTTCCGAGCCTGACCGCCTGCCCCATGGCTACCCCCCGCGCCCTTTGGTTCGCGCTCGGGGGCACGCGCCTGGCGCGCACCGTCTCTAGTTCCCTCCCGAGCACGTCGAGCCGCTGCCGAATGCTATGGGTGTCGCGGTCGCCATCGTTGCGACCGGACTTTTCATCGGCTCCGGCCATGCTATCGCTCGTTTCCGGGAGAGCCCGTGGACCGGCTGGTCCTTAAGCTTGCGGCGCACTTTAGTTTGGGAATTGGGGCTGTCAAGGA
>DASQLK010000099.1:0-4415 GCA_035630055.1 Methyloceanibacter sp.
CGCGGGCGACCTGCACGGGCAGGTAGGTCCGGGCGCTATGGTGAAGCTGCTCGCTCATTTCGACCCTTTGCAACGGTCACGACTCAGTCGGGACGACCTCATGTTTGCACTTGAAATATCACGCTTTTGCGACACGGAGGCGCTCACGGTGACGAATTTATGAAGATGATCGGTACCGGACCGGTTTCCGCCATCGCGTCGATATAGTGGCTCGTCGGGGGAATGCGACAGGGGGACTGACCATTGCACGGAGCGCGGCCTGCCACCGCCTGACCTGCTCACGGTAGGCGCCGATGGGCTCCTACTTCGAGCTCAGGCGCCCGCGACGCTTGGTCATCCGGCTTTTCAAATCCATTTCAATATCGTTGGCAGAGTGTGCACGCCGTACCGAGGATGGCATGAAGAGTAGTCGTGCGCTGGCGCTCCTTTTGCTGATGCCGCCAACGCTGCTTTTTCCGGCATTCGCGATGAGCGAATGCCTTCCGCAATACACGCATACGATCGGCGAAGGACCGGACAGCCAACTTGTGTTCGTGCAAGGTCCGGCACCCGTCGCGGTTCGTCTTGCCGGGCCGTTCGACCTGCCGTGGTCCGTCGCGCCGCTACCGAACGGGGCTTTTCTCGTGAGCGAAAGGCCCGGGCGGCTGCGATACGTGGAGCCAGGCACCGAACCGCGCCAGATCTTCGGCGTGCCGCCGGTCTATTTCAGGGGACATGGCGGGCTGCTCGATCTCGCCGCGGACCAGAATTTCGAGAGCAACCAGCTCATCTACTTCACCTATCTGCAAGGCGACCAGGCTCAATCGGTCCTGCGGGTCATGCGCGCCCGGGTCGATCTTGCGCGCAACGTGCTCGCGGACAAGACAGTGCTGTTCGAGGGATCGCCGGCGGCCAAGCCGGAGATGCTCGGCGCCAGGCTCGCCCTCACGCGAGACGGCTATCTGTTCCTCTCGATGGGCGACCGGTGGGAGCCGCAACACGCGCAGGAGCTGAGCGACTATACGGGCACCGTCATTCGCATCCGCACCGACGGCAGCTTGCCCGACGACAACCCCTTCCATGCCCGCGAGGGCGCGAAGCCTGAGATCTGGAGCTATGGGCATCGCAACCCGCAAGGGCTCGCCTACGATCGCGACACGGCGGAGCTCTGGTCGACAGAGCATGGGCCGCAAGGCGGCGACGAGTTGAACCACCTATCTCCGACCGGCAACTACGGCTGGCCGCTTGCGACCTATGGCGTCGAATATACGGGCCGCCCCATCGCGGTGAGCAGTCACCAGCCCGGCACGGAGCAACCCTTCCACTATTGGGTGCCGATCTCGATCGCGCCGTCAGGCCTCGCGGTCGAGACCGTTGGTGACGAGACGACGATCTGGATGGGCTCGCTGGCCGGCGAACGGCTGCTACAGCTCAGTGTCGCCGGCGGCTGCCTCATGCGGGAGCAGCATTATTTCAAAAACGAGCTCGGACGCATCCGCGACGTGCGCGTGCATGAGGGTGTCGTTTACTTCCTCACCGATGGCGGACAAGGGATGCTTTACAAGCTCGATCGCAATCTCGGCTCGGACGCAACGGACGCGCTCGACGCAGGCTTCACTGCGAAAGTCCCTTAGTCTTCAGCTCGACAAGATAGGCTTGCCAGCGCTCGGCTGCGTTCTCCCCCAGCTCGCGCAGATAAGTCCAGGTGTAGAGACCCGTGTCGTGGCCGTCGTCGAAGACGATCTTGACGGCGTAGTTGCCGACAGGATCCAGCCGCGCGATCTTGACCGCCTGCTTGCCGCGAACGGTCACGCGCTGCTCCGGGCTGTGGCCCTGGACCTCGGCGCTCGGGCTGTAGACCCGCAGCAGCTCCGCGGGCAGCTCGAACACGCCGCCATCGTCGAAGGCGACCTTGAGCATGCGCCGGTCCTTGGCGACGGTCAGCTCCGTGGGCCACGCCATTGCCGCCATCACCCGAGATCGATCTCGCCTTCGACGACGTGATCGAGCCCGGTATTTTCGGCGGTGAGGACGGCCCTAATCTTCAACTTGCCCTTGCCGGCAAGCCCTTCCTCGCGCACGACCTGCTCGATCGCCTGCTGCGAGGTCACGCCCACTTCCTTGAGGAATTTCCGCATCGACATATTGAAGCGTTGATCGTCCATGGTTTGCCTGCCTTATCCGCCGCCTTGGCTATGGAAACGCCGCCTGCCCTATACTAGAGCCGAGATGAAGGACGGTCACCCTCGGACGGAAGCCGTGGCCAAGAGCAAGCGCACCCGGGCTGTCAAGAAGAAGGTCGCCGTCAAGCGCCGCAGCGCCCCAGCCGCCGCCCTTGCCGATCCCCGCTTCCGCAAGCGGGTGGTGGAGCGGGCAAAGGTCTATAAACGCAAGCCTAAGGTCGACGTGACGGAAGTTGAGGACGAATAGATGGCGGAAGGCGCAGGAGAACTGATCGATGGCTTCGGCCGCCGCATCACGTATTTGCGCGTTTCGGTGACGGACCGCTGCGACTTCCGCTGCCTCTATTGCATGGCGGAGGACATGACGTTCCTGCCGCGGCAGGATCTTCTCACCCTGGAAGAGATCGACAGGCTCGCCAGCGCATTCATCGCGCGTGGTGTGCGCAAGCTGCGCCTCACCGGCGGCGAGCCGCTGGTGCGCAAGAACGTGATGTGGCTGATCAAGTCGCTCTCGCGTCACCTCGGCTCCGGCCTCGACGAACTCACCATGACCACGAATGGGAGCCAGCTCTGGCGCCATGCCGAGATGCTCGCCGATTGCGGGGTCAAGCGTATCAACGTGTCGCTCGACACGCTCGACGCGGCGAAGTTCCGGACGCTGACGCGCTGGGGCGACCTCCATCAGGTTTTGCGCGGGATCGATGCCGCCGAGCGCGCCGGCATCGCCATCAAGATCAATGCGGTTGCGTTAAGGGCGTTCAACGAGGACGAGATCGAGGATTTGCTGCGCTGGTGTCACGGCCGCGGCTTCGGCCTCACCTTGATCGAGACCATGCCACTTGGCGAGATCGACGCCGACCGGACCGACCAATATTTGCCCCTGTCTCTGGTTCGCGCCAGGCTGCAAAAGCATTTCACCCTGGTCGACAGCCCGCATCGCTCAGGCGGTCCGGCGCGCTATGTGGATGTGCGCGAAACCGGCGGACGGCTTGGCTTCATCACCCCACTCACCCATAATTTCTGCGAGTCCTGCAATCGCGTCCGCGTCACCTGCACGGGCACGCTTTATATGTGCCTGGGGCAGGAAGACGCTGCCGACCTGCGTTCGCCGCTGCGGCGTAGCGAAGGCGACGATCTGCTACACGAGGCGATCGCCGAGGCCATCGCCCGCAAGCCGAAAGGCCATGACTTCGTCATCGAGCGCGGCGGCGCGCCGGCCCTCTCACGGCACATGTCGGCGACGGGCGGTTAGCATCTGGTCGTTAACGGCTGACCCATCATCGGACGCTTTTCCGCGCTTTCGCGCGTTGTGCAGCGCGAAAGCTCCGACCAATGCATCCCTTTGTTAAGCAAGCACTTTACGGCCATCTTAACCCATGAACCCTTAGATTCTTCAGACATTGCAACAAGAAGCACACCGGCGGTCTGATGCTTGGGTGGGCAGCGGTCACGAGATATTGGTACTGGGCGGCTTTGGCGCTGGTAAGCGCGCTCATCGCCGTCGCCGCTCTCGTTGCGCCCGGCAGAATCAGCGTAATGGAACTGGAGCGCGAGGCGCTCACCGCGGCGACGCGGATCCGCGCCCAGGCGCTCGAAGAGCCTGAATATCTCTACAACGCCTTCTCCAAGCCCGCGCACGCGCCCCGATTGAACGAGCTGTTCGACCGCGCGGGTTACGCTCAGCGTGTGCTGCGCTATGAGCTCTATGACGCGAAGGGCGACCTTATCTTCACCAGCGGCCAGTCCGGGCTGCGGGTCGGAGAAGACGCGATCGAGCGCGTGGGCGCACGCTTAGCCGTACAGCTTTTGGAAGCGGAGTCGAAAGCCGGTGAGGCGCAGATCGCCCTTCTGACGCTGCCGATCTCCTTCAGCGGCGAACCGCGCGGAACCCTCAAGGTCTATCTCGACCAGTCCGCCCACGCCCGCATCATGTTCGACTATTTCGGGCTGATCGTCGCGATCACGGTCATCCTGCTCGCCATCGGCATCGCCACGCCAGCGGTCGTCGCGTTCATGCGCAGCCAGGAGCGCCGGCGCGCGGAGGCGCAGGTCCGCTATCTCGAGAACTACGACACGCTGACGGGGCTGCCCAACCGCCGCGCCTTCATTGAGCGTCTGACTGACGCGATGGTCCGCATGCATCGCGACAAGAGCAGCACGGCCGTTGTGTGTCTCGACATCGACAAGTTCAAAGAGATCAACGACGCTTCCGATCACTCGGGCGGCGACGCCGTCCTGCGGGAGGTGGGCAGC
>DASQLK010000100.1:0-3164 GCA_035630055.1 Methyloceanibacter sp.
GCGAGATCGGCAAAGGTAAAGCAGTCCGCGCGGAAGCCGTCGTCGACATCATGGTTGTTGTAAGCGATGTCGTCGGCGAGCGCCGCGGCCTGCGCTTCGACGGACGCGTAGGTATCGAGCGCGAGGTCCTGCTTCCGGCAATAGGCAAGGATCGGCTCGGGCACCGGCGGCGCGCCGGGGGCGAGCAACGGCCCGTTATGCTTCACGAGGCCTTCGAGGGTCTCCCAGGTAAGGTTGAGGCCGTCGAAGCTTGCGTATTTCTTCTCCAGCGCGGTGACGACGCGCAGGGACTGACCGTTGTGGTCGAACCCGCCCGCGTCCTGCATTGCGTCCGCGAGCGCACGCTCGCCGGCATGGCCGAAGGGCGGGTGGCCGAGATCGTGTGCCAGCGCCAGCGCCTCGGTCAGGTCTTCGTCGACGCGGAGCGTGCGCGCCATGGAGCGGGCGATCTGGGCGACCTCGAGGCTGTGGGTGAGCCGCGTCCGGTAGTGGTCGCCCTCGTGATAGACGAAAACCTGGGTCTTGTGGGTCAGGCGGCGGAAGGCGGTGGAATGCAGGATGCGGTCGCGGTCGCGGCTGTAGGGCGAGCGCGTGGGGCTGCTGGGTTCGGGCTGCAGCCGCCCCCTGGAATGCAGCGCGTCCACAGCATAAGGGGCAAGACGCGTCGATGGCAGCGCGCCCTGGCTGCTCCTACCTGTGGGGTCGATTGACAAGCGGCGGGCGCATCCTATGTTTCATGGGCGGGCGCGTTCCTCGCCCGGCAGCGATTTTTGCAATCAATTCAGGTGCCCTACACCGAAGATGAGCGACACGTCCATCACCTTGAGCGACCGCGCGGTGCGCCGCATCGCCGACCTGCTGAGCGCTCAGGACGCGGCCACGCTGTTCCGCGTGAGCGTCGAAGGCGGCGGCTGCTCAGGATTCCAATACCGCTTTGATATCGTGCGCGATACCGCCCCGGACGATCTGCGGATCGAGCGCGACGGCGCGCGCGTGGTGGTGGACCCGGTCTCGCTCGGCTTCCTGCAGGCAGCCGAGATTGATTTCGTCGACGATCTGATCGGCTCGCAGTTCAAGATCATCAATCCGAACGTCACCGCGGCCTGCGGCTGCGGCACGAGCTTCTCGGTCTAAGCCCACCTCTCGCCTCGTAACGTGTTCGCCCGCGTCAACTCCGGGCATGACGAAACGTTGGGCCTGAGCTATTGCCGTCCCATGAAGATCGCAACCTGGAACATCAACGGCATCAAGGCGCGCATCGACACGACGCGTACCTGGCTCAAGTCCGCGAACCCCGACATCTGCTGCATGCAGGAGATCAAGTGCGTCGACGAGGCCTTCCCGCGCGAGTTCTTCGAGGAGCTTGGCTACAACGTCGCGGTGCATGGGCAGAAGGGGTTCAACGGCGTCGCACTCCTCTCCAAGCTGCCGTTCGACGATGTGACGCCTCGGCTCGCGGGCGACGAGAGCGACGTGCAGGCGCGCTATCTCGAAGCTTGCGTCTCGGTGCCGTCAGGGGTCTTGCGCGTCATCAACATCTATCTGCCGAACGGCAATCCGGTCGGGACCGAGAAGTTCGTCTACAAGCTCGCCTGGATGAGCCGCTTGCGCGAGCGCATCAAGACGCTGCTCGAGAACGAGGAGCCGATGATCATCGCCGGCGACTTCAACGTCATTCCGACGGCCGCAGACGTCTACAACCCCGCGGCCTGGACCGAAGATGCGCTGTTCAAGCCGGAAAGCCGCGCGCATTTCCGCTCGCTGCTCAATCTCGGCCTCACTTGCGCGTTTCGCGCGTGCCACGACGAGCCCCACCGCTACACATTCTGGGACTATCAGGCCGGCGCCTTCCAGAAGAATCAAGGCCTGCGCATCGACCATCTGCTGCTGTCGCCGCAGGCGGCGGACAGGCTCGTGACGTGCGACATCGACGCAAGCCCGCGGGCCTGGGAGAAGCCCTCGGATCACGTGCCGATTTGGCTGGAGCTGAATATCTAAGGCTTGAAGTGCGACGCCGGGTCGCCCGGGGCAAAACCGAAACCCGGCGTGGCATTCGGGACCGGCACCGTGGGCTCGGTGGCGGACGCCGTGGCCGTCCCAGAGCCCAGAGCCTGCGCAGGCTTCGGTGAGGCGCCGCCGGCCGGAAGAAGGATCTGCGCGCCCGGCTTCAACTCCGGCACCTCGTCCACTCCGGGCGTAATGACGAGCAGTGCATCAGCCTTGCCCATGCGCTTCAGCACCACTTCGGCGCCCGCAAGGGTGGCGGCATTGGAGCCGGCGACAACTTCTGCGTACAGCGCGGCGATCCATGACGGCTCATCGCCGCTCGCAACGGCATTGTCATGTGCCATGGCGATCAGGGCAAGGCCACGGGAACGCCGCTGCGGCAGTTGCTCGCCGCGCCACAAAAGCTCGCCGAGGGTCGCCTGCGACGGCGCATGGCTCTTGCGGGCGGCGATGGAAAGCCAGTTCACCGCAAGGCCGACATTCTTCGGCACACCGGTACCGTCGAGATAAAGGCGCGCGAGCTCGTATTGGGCGTCGGCATTGCCGAAATAGCTCGCGGCGTGACGGAACAGGTTGGATGCGCGCGCGGGACTTGCCGCAAGGCCGAGTTCGGGAATGCCCTGCACGTGATATTTCCCGATCGCGACGAAGGCCTCGCCGATATATTTAGCGACGGGGCTGATCGGCGTGATCTCAGCGTGCTGGTCGGCAATCTGGCGGTAATAGACGAAGGCCTTGGCGTCGTCGCGGGGAACGCCACGGCCATTGGCGTAGAGGCGCGCGAGCTTGAGCTGCGCGCCGAGCACGCCGCGCTCGGCGGCATATTCCAGCGCGGGCACCGCATCGGCGAACGCGCCGGCAGTCATGGCCTTCGTGCCCTGACGATAGGCATCGGTGGCGGAGGCGTAGCTCGGCGGCACGTCGCCGGCGCCCGTGGCGACCGGCCCGAGAAGCATGACGGCGGTAAATGCCGCGAAGGCGGCCGTCCTGTTATACATCCGCATAACACGCCACTTCCGCTTGCCCGCCCGGATGGGTGACGGCGCCGGTGCGCGCCGGCCCCACCTCGTTCGCATATTTCCACAATGCGCCGCTGCGGAACTCCGTCGTGCGCGGCTTCCAATCCTTGGCGCGCCGGTCGAGCTCCGCCTGATCGA
>DASQLK010000101.1:0-4396 GCA_035630055.1 Methyloceanibacter sp.
GGCGACGTGGCCTTCGGCACGGCGCAGACCTCGACCGACACCGGCGGCACGACCAACGATATCTATATCGGGCCCGAGAGCGCGGCGATCACGATCGCGGGCACGCCGGCGCAAGGAGACCGGGTGCAGTTCCAGATCAACCGCACCGTGGCAAACGGCAGCGACACCATGGCCGTCGATGCACGCCTGCACGGCATCCATCTCAATTATGCGCTCAACGCCGCAACGGATGGGTAATCGATGCTGCTGACCGATCTCGACGGCTTCGGGGCGCAGAATGCCATGCTGGATGGCTTCAGCCGCAACCTGAACACCAACAATAGCGGCGTCGCGGGCTACACTATCCGCAGCTTTCTCACGCCGACGCGGGGCGGGCGCTTCGTGCGGGTGACGTTCCTCGGCAGCAGCGCCGCGGCGTTCAATGTGGACAACGCGGCGATCGGGCGCTGGTCTGGCTCCGGTCCCGATTGCTCGCGGTCCCGACCGAGCTCAAGTTCAACGGTGCCAGCGGCTTCAGCATCGCGGCCGGAGTCGCGGCGGTGTCGGATTGGACGCCGTTCCCGGTCCAGGCGGGCGAGGTCTTGCTCACCATCGTCGATAACGGCGCCGCGAATGGCAATATGCGCTACCTCGCCTCGGGAGGAGACGGCTCTTACTACACGGCGGCGGCCAACTCCTACAATGTCGCCGCGATGGCCGGTGCAACGTTCCAGTCCGGGATTTCGTACTGCGCCACAAGGCTGGAGGTCATGTCTTGAATGCAGACGGGACGATTCGATTCGGCGAAGACAGGACGACATCACGATGAGGCTTTCGGAAGCATTCGAGCATGCGGCCATGCAGGTAAGCACGACAAAGGCCGCCGCTGCCGGTGGAACCGGCGGTAGCGTTGCCATCGCCGCTGCCATGCTCGATCCGGGCACGGTCGAGCTCTGGCTGCGCCTCGCAACGCTCGGGGTGGGACTCGTCACCGGGCTTGGCTCCGGTGCGCTCGTCTATCTGAAGCTTCTGCAGAATTGGAAGGCAAGGCAGAAGCAATAGACCGCGCTGCATTCTTCTAAGCGAGCCGTCCCTTGGGGCGGCTTTTTTATTGAGGGCAGCATGACTCAACCGGAATGGTACTCGCTCGCGCTCGCGGAGCGCGGCGTCAAGGAAGCACCGGGGCCCGCCAATAATCCTGTTGTGCAAGCTTACTACAGCGATGCCGGGCATCCGGAGACTATCCACGACTCGGTGCCGTGGTGCGCCGCTTTTGTCGGCGCGATGCTGGCACGCGCCGGGCTTCCGACTTCCGGCTCGCTCACGGCGCGATCCTATTTGAAGTGGGGACGCAACCTCGAACGGCCCCGCCAGGGCTGCGTCGTCGTCCTTAAGAGAGGGAACTCGTCATGGCAGGGCCACGTGGCATTCTTCGTGCGGGAAGAGGGACGCGCACTCGTCTGTCTCGGCGGGAATCAATCCGATCGCGTGTCTTTCGCAACATACCCAAAAGCGCGCGTCCTCGGCTATCGCTGGCCCGTTTCAGCCTCCGGCTCATCCTCGGCGGCATGACCAGGGGCTTCCTCATTTACCTCAAGCTGTTCGAAAGGAGCGATTCTATGCAGACGTTCACCTGGTTCATCACCGGCGGTTTCGCCAAAGGCTACCGGACGCAGATCCTCGGCGTCACGACAGCGCTGTCCACCATTGCTCTCTGGGCCGTGGGCGAGATGACGCTGCCGGAGCTGATCAGCAGCCTGCCGCTCGCCTTTGGCGGCCTCGGGCTTGCGGCCCTGGGCGCCAAGGTCAACAACGCGAAAGCCGCGAAAGGCTAGATAAGCCTTGAAAAGGTAGGCTTACGCGCGCGTTCATCGCGTGTTCAGCCGCTTTCCGCTAGGTTTCGCCGGGCTAAGGGGCGACGCATTACCATGTTGCAAGACGTTCGCGCGATCATCGTGGCCGCACTGGCCGGCATTCTGGTGTCGGGCGCGCCGGCTCGCGCGGAGAACTGCGTTCCGTGGAGCCAAGCCGGCCCGATCATAGCAAAGAATGGCCTCGTGCCCGCGAAATCCGTTTATCAATCCGTGCAGTCCCGAGCCGGCGGCAAAATCGTCAAGGCGAGCCTCTGCGATCGCGGCGGTAACTTCGTCTACAAATTCGTCGTGCTCGGCGCCGACGGTGTCGTGAACAACGTCACCGTCGACGCACGCACGGGCAAGTAGGGAGATAGGTGCGTGCGACTTCTCGTCGTCGAGGACGATCCTGATCTGAACCGCCAACTCGTAACTGCCTTGAGCGAGGCGGGCTACGCGGTCGACAAGGCGTTCGACGGCGAAGAGGGGCATTTCCTCGGCGATACGGAGCCCTACGATGCCGTCGTCCTCGACATCGGCCTGCCGAAGAAGGACGGCCTCAGCGTGCTCGAGCAATGGCGGCGCGACGAGCGCAAGATGCCGGTGCTGATCCTCACCGCACGGGAAAGATGGAGCGACAAGGTTGCCGGCATGGACGCCGGAGCCGACGATTATGTCGCCAAACCTTTCCACATGGAGGAGGTTTTGGCGCGGGTTCGCGCGCTGCTGCGGCGCGCGGCCGGGCACGCGCGGAATGAGATGGAGTGTGGGCCGCTCCGCGTCGATACCAAGAGCGCGCGCGTGACGGTCGACGGCAAGGCGGTCAAGCTCACATCGCACGAGTATCGCGTGCTCGCGTATCTGATGATGCATAGGGACCGGGTGGTGCCGCGGACGGAACTGATCGAGCATCTCTACGAGCAGGACTTCGACCGGGATTCCAACACGGTGGAAGTCTTCATCGGACGCCTGCGCAAGAAGCTGCCGCAGCACCTCATCAAAACCGTCCGGGGCTTAGGATACCGCCTCTCAGACGAAGACGATGAGGCTTAACTCTCTCGCCTTCCGCCTCTTCGCATCGGCCGCGACGTGGACCCTCGTCGTGGTCCCGGTGGCGGCGGTTCTTCTTATCTCGCTCTATCGCCAGACGGTGGAGCGCAATTTCGATGCGCGCCTCAACGTTTATCTGACCAGCCTGATCGCATCGAGCACGGCGGATGGCGGACCGAATCCGGGCCAGCCTGCCAATCTCGGCGATCCCGCGTTCACGCTGCCCTTCTCCGGCTGGTATTGGCAGATCAAGCCGCGCTACGGCGCGGCAAGGCCGACCTTCGTCTCCGACTCCCTCCTCGACCAGCAGCTCGACCTGCCAAGCGCCGGCCGCGCTCCTCCCGACGATACCCTCACCTGGCGCGCCTATACGGCCGGTCCGGAAGGGCAGCGGCTGCGCACGCTCGAGCGCGAGATCCGGCCCGCGGGGGAACAATCCAATCCTTATTCTTATGCCGTCGCAGGCGATGCCGCGGAACTCGACCGCGACCTCGCCGAGTTCACGACGATGCTGATCGGCGCGCTTGGCGTGCTCAGCCTCGGCCTTGTGGTCGCGACGCTGTTCCAAGTTCGGTTCGGCCTGCTGCCGCTTCGCGCGATCCGCCAGGATCTCGCCCGTATCCGTTCCGGCGATGCAGAGAAACTCGACGGCACCCTGCCGGACGAGATCCGCCCGCTGCAGCAGGAACTCAATGCGCTGATCCAATCCAATCGCGAAATCGTCGACCGGGCACGCACCCATGTCGGCAATCTGGCGCATGCGCTGAAGACGCCGCTCAGCGTCATCAGCAACGAGGCGCGGGGGCAAGAGGGCCCGCTTGCGACGAAGGTGATCGAGCAGTCGGAGGCGATGCGGAAGCAAATCACCCATCATCTCGATCGGGCGCGGGTTGCGGCGCGATCCAGTGTCATCGGAGATGTGACGGACGTGGGCGCGGTGCTCGACGCGCTCAAGCGGACGCTCGATCGCCTCTATGAAGACCGCGGGCTCAGCATCGGCGTGAGTTGCGACGAGGGCTTAAAATTTCAGGGCGAGCGGCAGGACTTCGAGGAGATGGCCGGCAATCTGCTCGACAACGCCTGCAAGTGGGCGGCGGCAGCGGTGCAGGTAGCGGCGGTGCGCGAGGGGCAGCTTCTCGTCGTGACGGTGGACGATGACGGCGCGGGGCTAAGCAAGCGTGACCGTGACGAGGCGGTGCGGCGGGGACGCCGGCTCGACGAGAGCAAGCCCGGATCCGGACTTGGCCTCTCAATCGTTGCGGACCTCGCAGACCTATATAAAGGGGATTTCGTTCTGGAGCGCTCGCCGTTGGGGGGCTTGCGGGCGCGGCTCAGACTGCCATCAGCCTGAAATGCCGCGAAACAAGGCGAGACGAACGGTGGATTTGAGCCGTTTTTGCATGCAACCAAATTTGGCCAGAATTATTATTTCTTAAGGACGAATTGAGACGATGGGTAAGCGCCCCAAAAGCCTTCCGAGACTGGGCGCCGAAGGGGGAAGAGATGAGACGATT
>DASQLK010000102.1:0-7000 GCA_035630055.1 Methyloceanibacter sp.
GTCCTCGCCGCCGACGGCACCCCTGTCGGCGCCGGGACGGCGGTCGCACGTATCGCGGCGACGAAGCGCGCGCTCCTGACCGCCGAACGCACGGCGCTCAATTTTGTCGGCCGGCTGGGCGGCATTGCAACGCTGACCTCAAAATATGTCGCCGCTGTCGCAGGCACGAAGGCGCGCATCACCTGCACGCGCAAGACGACACCAGGCATTCGCGCGCTGGAGAAATATGCGGTGCGGGCCGGCGGCGGGATCAACCACCGCTTCGGGCTCTACGATGCCGTGCTGGGCAAGGACAACCACATCGCGGCAGCCGGCGGCATCGCCAATGCGCTCGACGGGCTAAGGACCCGCGTCGGGCACATGGTCAAGGTGGAAGTCGAGGTGGACACGCTGGCGCAGCTCGAAGAAGCGCTGCGCTATCCGATCGATGCCGTCCTCTTGGACAACATGGATATCGCCAGCCTGCAAAAGGCGGTCGCGCTGATCGGCGGGCGGGTGCTGACGGAAGCCTCTGGCGGCGTGACGTTGGAAACGGTTCAGGAGATTGCCGCGACAGGCGTGGACCTCATCTCGGTCGGCGCCCTTACTCACTCGCCGAAAAACCTAGACTCATCGCTGGAGTGGGAGCGCTGACGCTCTCGCCGGCCGAAGCCGAGACGAGGGAAATCGCCGAGTCGATCACGCCGTCGGAAGCCGGGGCGGTGCCGGGCATTGAGCTCGCCGAGGCTTCAACCACGTAAGGCTTCTCGTTGCGCTTCTTGTAGAAGACGTGGCGGCCGATGGAATCGATCTTGTTCATCTTGCGCGCCCAACCCGGCCGCACGTAGTCCGCGTGATAGAAGGTCGAATAGCCAACCTCAGGCAGCCATTCCTGACCAGAGGTGATCTGGCGCGAGAGCTCCTGGGCAAGTTCCCACTGCGAATTGTTCTTCGGCGTATCGGTGTGGCCGTCGCAGGCGAACGAGAACTGGCAGCCGCGCTGCATCTGGCCTTGATAGACGACGCCGCAAATGGTCTCCGGGAAGAGCGGGCTGCGGACCCGGTTCAGGATGACCTGACCGACGGCGATCTGGCCGCGGACGGGCTCGCCGCGCGCTTCGAAATAGATGGCGGTGGCGAGACAGCGGCGCTCGCGTTCCTCAAACTCGGCTTGGGTTTCGCCCTTAGAGCGGAAATTCGACGCCTTCTCGGTCGGCTTATAGGCCACGGCCTGCGCGCTCGGGCGCGGCATGACGGAGGCCCAGGTGGACTCATAGTCCATGACGTCCGAATTTGGAGCCGAAGCCATGAAGAGCGCGGCGGAGAGCCCCTCTTCGATCGGGCCCTTGAGGGCGACGTCGCTGATCCGCGGCTTCAGGCGGTCGGCCTTGCGGTCGCGGCTCACCATTCCATCCTTGAAGAGGTCCGCGACGGAGGCCTGGCCGCCCATGACGCTCGCGGCGATGAGCTGTCTACCCGCGTAGGTCGTCGTCATGACGGTGAGATATTGGTCGGCGCGAGGCCCTTTGCCGGCGCCGAAAAGGTGCGCGGCCGCGCTCGGTAGCGGCTCGCGCGAATCAGCGGTCTTGGGCAGCGTGCGCGCAAAAGAGGCGCCATCGCCGGCAAGAAACATCTGAATTGAAAACGCGACCGAATTGCCCGGAACGGCGACGACGTAGCCCAGTCCAATCAACGGGAGTGGCACAATAGCGGCTATTGCCTGCCACACCCGCGAAGGTAAGCGTCGGCGCATGGTCCCTCCAATGGGTAGTCCCCCTACCCATTTTTCGAGAAGTCCGCCCTACGCGCCGGACGGCTTCCCTTTTCTCTCTTCAAGCCAGGTTACGCGGCCGGAAGCAGAGATCGTTCCCCGTGAGGGATGTCAGGCAGAAAAAGGTGGGATTTGCGCAGTCAGTAAGTCTTAGTCCCCCACCGGATCGAGCCGGATACCCCGTTAGTTGCCCTAAAGCTGCCGGACAATTTGGGACAAATTGTGGTAAATGCGGTAAACGCTTGGTTTACAAGCGAATTACGGCTAACGAAGTCTTTCGCCGCGTCCCAAAACGGCCTGCGCCGCCGCCAATCGCGCCACGGGGACGCGGTACGGAGAGCAAGAGACGTAGTCGAGGCGGATCTCCTCGCAGAAAATAATCGTCTCCGGATCGCCGCCATGCTCGCCGCAAATGCCGATCTTGAGGCCGGGCTTGGCTTCGCGCCCCCGCGTTGCGCCGATGCGCATCAATTCCCCGACAGCCTCATCGAGGGTCACGAAGGGATCGTGATGCACGATGCCCTTGTCAGCGTACTCACCCAGGAAGCGGCCGGCGTCGTCCCGGCTCAAGCCGAACGTCGTCTGCGTCAGGTCGTTGGTGCCGAACGAAAAGAATTCCGCGACCTCGCCGATCTCGCCCGCCATGAGGCAGGTGCGCGGAAGCTCGACCATGGTTCCGACTGAATAGGTCAGCTTCGTACCGCGCTCCTTCTCGACGGCTTCCGCGACGGCGTCGATACGTCCCTTGATGAGGACGAGTTCGCCCTTGTCGGCGACGAGCGGCACCATGATCTCCGGCGTCACGCGATCATGCAGCGCCTCGCTCGCCTCGATGGAGGCTTCGAAGATGGCGCGGGCCTGCATCTCCGCGATCTCCGGGAAGCTGACGAGAAGCCGCGCGCCGCGATGGCCCAGCATCGGATTGAACTCGCTTAAGGCGGCGATGCGGCGCTTCAGCCTGGTGACGCTGACGCCCATGTCGGCGGCAACCTCGCCGATCGCCTCGGCGCTATGGGGCAGGAACTCGTGCAGCGGCGGGTCGAGCAGGCGGATGGTCACCGGCAATCCCGCCATGATCTCAAAGAGCTCGACGAAGTCCTCACGCTGGACCGGCAGGAGCTTAGCGAGTGCGGCGCGGCGGCCTTCCTCCTCCTCGGCGAGAATCATCTCGCGCATGGCGAGAATGCGGTCCTCCTCGAAGAACATATGCTCGGTACGGCAGAGGCCGATGCCTTCAGCGCCGAAAGCGCGAGCTTGGCGCGCATCATCCGGCGTATCGGCATTGGCGCGCACCTTCATGCGGCGGAAGGAATCGCTCCAGCGCATCAGGGTGGCAAAGTCCTCTGATAATTCGGACTCGCGCATTGGCACGCGGCCCTTGATGATCTGGCCGCTGGACCCATCGAGAGTGATGATGTCGCCCTTATGCAGGAGAAGATCGCCGGCACGCAGCGTCTCGCGCTCGAGATCGATCTGGATACCGGTCGCGCCGCAGACGCAAGGTCGCCCCATGCCGCGCGCGACCACAGCGGCGTGGCTCGTCATGCCGCCGCGGGTGGTGAGAATGCCCACAGCGGCGTGCATGCCCTGCACGTCCTCGGGTGAGGTTTCGACGCGGGCGAGAATGACCGTGTGGCCCTGCGCCTTCAGATGCACCGCTTCGTCGGCGTCGAACACGAGCTCGCCGGAGGCCGCACCGGGCGACGCGGGAAGGCCCTTGCCGATCACCGTGCGCTCGGCCTTCGGATCGATGGTCGGATGCAGAAGCTGGTCGAGCTGGCCGGCATTGAGGCGTGAAACCGCCTCCTCGCGCGCGATCAGACCATCCTTCGCCATATCGACCGCGATCTTGAGGGCCGCCTGGGTGGTGCGTTTGCCGCTGCGCGATTGCAGCACCCAGAGTTTGCCTTCCTGGATGGTGAATTCGATATCCTGGGTATCGCGGAAATGGGATTCGAGCCTGAGACAAACCGCCTTCAGCTCCTTGAACACGTCCGGCATCAATGCTTCGAGCGAGGGACGGCTGTCACCGGAGGCGGCACGCGCCGCCTCGGTCAGCGGCTGCGGCGTGCGCATGCCTGCGACCACGTCCTCGCCTTGCGCGTTCACGAGAAACTCGCCGTAGAGTTCATTGACGCCGGTGGAGGGATTGCGGGTGAAGATGACGCCGGTTGCACTATGGTCGCCGCGATTGCCGAACACCATGGCCTGGATGGTGACGGCGGTGCCCCAGTCGTCTGGGATATCGTGGAGGCGGCGATAGGCGATCGCGCGCGCGTTCTGCCAGGAGCCGAAGACGGCGGAGATCGCGCCCCAGAGCTGGTCGTGCAGATCCTGCGGGAAAGGCTCGCCCAACTCCTCGGCGACAAGCGCCTTATAGCGGCGGATCACTTCCAGCCATTGCTCGGCATCGAGATCCGTGTCGAGGTCCAAGCCGTTCAGACCTTTGAAGTTCTCGAGAATCTCCTCGAAGAGCTCATGGTCGAGGCCGAGAACGACGTCGGCATACATCTGTATGAAGCGGCGATAGGTGTCGTACGCGAAGCGGCGGTCGGAGATCTTCGCCAGCCCTTCGACGGTCTCGTCATTGAGACCGAGATTGAGCACGGTGTCCATCATGCCCGGCATGGAGGCACGCGCCCCGGAGCGCACCGACACGAGCAGAGGATTGGAGACATCGCCGAAGCGGGCGCCGGCGCTCTCGCCAACGCGCTCCATGGCCTCCGCCACCATGGGCCGAAGCGCATCCGGCAGCTTCTTCCCAGACTCGTAATAGAGGCTGCATAGCTCGGTCGAGATCGTGAAGCCGGGCGGCACCGGCAGTCCAAGCCGAGACATTTCAGCGAGATAGGCGCCCTTGCCGCCAAGGAGATCGATGCGGTCGGCCGCACCGTCCGCGCGCCCTGAGCCGAAGGTAAAGACCCAGCGCGGCGACGTTCTCTTGGCTGTCTCGGCCTTGCTCACGACGCCTTCCGATGCCTGACGCATGCAGGAGTTCTAGCGGTCTGAAGCCATAGGCACAAACCAACGGGCGGCTCTAGGGGCGCTCCGTGCGCGGCTTCTGCGCGCGGCGATGCAGGAGAAAGTCGCCAGTCGGGATTTTGCGCGCGCGGCGGGGAACGTTGCCCAATTCGTAGGTCCAGCAGGGAATGAGCTGGCCGTTCGCCATGCGCACATCGACACGCACACGGGTGTAGGGCTCGTCCTCCTTGGAGGTCGCCTCGTAGGCGTCGAGATCCGCGAGCAAGCTGCCGTCACGCGGCAGCGCAAAAACATCGCCGACAACCCGCGTCGCGGCGTTCGGGTCGAGGGTCGCGCCGGGATAAGTGCCGAGACTGTAGAGGACGCCCGGAACGCTTCCCTCGCCGACGAACCGTGCCGAGGCCGCGAGCTGGCGGGCCATTGGGTGCGGGAATTTCGCGCGCAGCGTTCCATAGACGAAGAGATGTTCGGTCACCTCGGCAGCTCTATCCCTCGATCTTGGTGAAGTCGGCAACCGTCTGCGTCGTGGCGCGGATGCGGTTCAAAAGACGCAAGCGGTTTTCGCGCAGTTCGGGCTCGGACGCATTCACCGTGACGGTCTCGAAGAACTCATCCACCGGTGCGCGCAAGAGCGCCATTGCCGCCATGGCCGCCTCGAAATCTTCGTTGGCGACCGCGGATGCCGCGGCTTGTTCGACCTCATCGACCGCTCGTGCCAGCGCCTTCTCCTGCGGCTCATGGAAAAGGCTGGGGTCCGGCGGCTGATCGTAGACGCGGCCGTCCTTCTTCTCCTCGATGCGCAGGATGTTGATGGCGCGCTTGGTGCCGGTGAGGAGGTTGGCGCCGTCCTCGGTTTCCAGGAATTGCCCAAGCGCGTCGACGCGGCGCACGATTAGGAGGAGGTCGTCGCCGCCGAGTGCGAACACCGCATCGACGAGATCATGGCGCGCGCCCTGCTCGCGGAGGTACACCTTGAGACGGTCGGCAAAGAAGCTGAGAAGATCGACATTTCTTTGCTCAACGTCACGGCCTCCCCAGCGCACGAGACCACGCGCTCCAGGCTTGAATTGGTTCAGTTGTGTCTCGAGAACGGCCATGAGGTTCACGCGGGCGCCACGCTCCAGCACAATGCGGATGACGCCGAGGGCGGCGCGTCGCAACGCATAGGGATCCTTCGACCCGGTCGGCTTCTCATCGATCGCCCAGAACCCGACCAGCGTGTCGAGCTTGTCGGCGAGGGCAACGGCGATAGCGACAGGATCGCGCGGCACGTCATCGCCGGGGCCCAAGGGCTTGTAATGTTTGGCGATGGCGGCAGCGACGACAGGGTCCTCGTCCTGGTCGAGCGCGTAATACGAGCCCATCACGCCTTGCAGCTCTGGAAACTCGCCGACCATGTCCGACAGAAGGTCCGCCTTGGAAAGGATAGCGGCGCGCTCGGCGAGATCGGGATCGGCGCCGACGAGCGGCGCGATATCGCGCGCCAGCATCCGCACACGCTGGATGCGGTCGTATTGGCTCCCGAGCTTCTCATGAAAGATGATGTCCTTGAGCTTCGGCACCCGGTCTTCAAGTGAGATCCCGCGATCCTGCTCGAAGAAGAATTTCGCGTCCGCAAGCCTCGCGGCGATGACGCGCTCGTTGCCCGCAGTGATGGCGTGTCCGCCGTCCTCGGCTTCAAGATTGGCGACCACGATGAAGCGGTTCGCGAGAGCGTCGCCCTTCTTGAGTGAGAAGGCCTTCTGATGCGCCTTCATGGCGGTGGCGAGCACTTCCGCCGGCACATCGAGAAACGATTGATCGAAGCCGCCCATGAGCGCGACCGGCCATTCGGTGAGGCCCGCATTCTCGGCGAGCAAGGCTTCATCCTCGACGAGCGTCAGCCCTTCCGTCTTCGCGGCTTTGCGGGCACCCTGCAGGATTCGCGAAGCGCGTTCCGCGCTGTCGAGGACCACGCACGCTTTCTCCAACTTCTGTACGTAATCTTTGAAGCCCTTCACAGAAAACGGTTTTGGCGCAAGAAAGCGGTGGCCGCGCGTCTCGTCGTTGGTTTGAATGCCATCCACTTCGAACGGCACGACCTTGCCGTCGAGGATGCATAGAATGGAATGCAGCGGGCGCACCCAGCGGAGTTTCCCCGACCCCCAGCGCATAGACTTCGGCCACGGGAAGTTGCGCACGATGTGGGGCACGATCTCGGCAACGACATCGGCGGTGGTCCGCCCTGCCCGCTCGATCAGCGCAACATAATATGCGCCCTTCTTGTCT
>DASQLK010000103.1:0-6738 GCA_035630055.1 Methyloceanibacter sp.
CGCGGCGCGTGCCAGCTCTTGCGCCTGCGAAAGATCGGCTCCCAGCAGCGCCGCCATGGCGCCGGCCCCGACCGGTACCGCCTGCTGCATGGCGCGACCGCGAATTTTGAGAAGCTTTGCCGTATCCGCGACGCTCAAGGCACCGGCGGCGGCCAGCGCCGAATATTCGCCCAGGGAATGTCCGGCGACGAACGCGACGCGTTTCGCAAGGTCCACCCCCTTCTCCTGCAGCACGCGAACGGCGGCGAGCGACACCGCCATCAGGGCGGGCTGGGCGTTTTCCGTCAGCGTAAGCTCGCTCTCCGGGCCCTCCCACATCAGGGCCGTCAGGGACTGTCCCAGCGCATCGTCGACCTCGGCAAACACCGATTTCGCAGCCGGATAGGCTTCGGCGAGCGCGGCCCCCATGCCGACGGCCTGGCTTCCCTGGCCCGGAAAAATGAAACTTACGCTCATGCGACGAGTTGCTGCTTGGCTGTTGGAGACCGGCACAGACACTGTTTGCGTCCGGCCTGTCAAGGCGGCCCGGGTCGCGATCCTTAAGCTTCGCGCCTAAAATGGCGCGTTGCGAAGCCCCGCCATGCTACAAGGCTGAAAACCATTCCGGCAGTGCCGGCCATAGGGAGACCCTGCACGATGAAAGCCCCTGCCCCGATTTCCGCTGCCCTCGCCGTCCTGGCCATTCTCGGTCTTGCGGGCTCGGCGCATGCGGCCGACGTGCAGCCCTGGCCCTGGAAGGAAAAGGGTCCCGTCGATCCCGCTCTTGCCCTTCTGACCAAGATCGAAGACCTCACCGTCACGGTGAACGACAAGGCGCAGCCGGCCACCGTGAGCATCACCGTCAAGGCAGTCGCGCCCAACCCGAAATTCACCGAGCTCCAGCTCGCCTATCGCATGGGCGACACCGAGGATCTCACCTTCGAGTTCGACGCCCGCGGCCGTCCGCCGCAGGACATGACCACCCAAGTCGAGACGCCGGTCACGATCACCGCCGAATTCGCAGATCCGCCGCTCGCTAAGCTCGGAATCGTCGAGGTTTACGCCAAGGACAATTGCATGAGTTACTCGATCAAGGAGAAGAGCAAGACCGAGTGCAAGCCCCGCGGCGCGACCCAGCCGGAAGTGACGCCGCAACCGCAGTAGTCGCCATCGGCCCTGCCGCAACGTCGCCCCGAGCGTCTTGCAAAAGCGGCTGAATTCCGTATAACCCGTCACTATTAGCAACCGCTCCGGTCGGAGGCTGAACGGAGGAACCGCCGCTTGCGGTTAGGCATTTGCCGCCCTCCAGTGTCTCCGCTCCCACGGGTCGTCACTTGGGCCTTTCCTTCACGAGAGCCCATGCGAGGCTTCGCGCCGGAGCAAGATGAAGAAGGAAAGGCTGCCCATGGCTCTCTACGAGCATGTGTTCCTTGCGCGCCAGGATGTCTCGGCGCAGCAGGTCGATGGGCTTATCCAGACCTACCGCCAGATCCTCGAGGAAAACGGCGGCACGCTGGGCAAGACCGAGTATTGGGGCCTCAAGGGCCTCACCTATCGCATCAAGAAAAATCGCAAGGCGCACTTCGCCCTCATGAACATCGACGCGCCGCACGAAGCGGTCGCCGAGATGGAGCGGCAGATGAGCCTCTCGACCGATGTCATCCGCTACCTCACGGTCAAAGTCGACGAGCACGACGCCGGCCCTTCCGCCATGATGCGCCGCGCCGAGCGCGACGAGCGTGGTGACCGCGGCGATCGCTTCGACCGCGGTGACCGTGGCGACCGCTTCGACCGTGGTGATCGCGGCGACCGCGGTGATCGCCCGCGCGGCCCCCGTCGTGATCGTGACGAGCGTCCGCGCGAGGCCGCCCCGGCCGGGCCGAGCGCAGAGATCGAAACACCCGCTGGCGGGGAGGACTCCGAATGAGTATGGCCCAATCCGCAGCACGTCGGCCGTTCTATCGCCGCCGCAAGACTTGCCCCTTCACGGGCGATAAGGCGCCGAAGATCGACTACAAGGACGTGAAGCTGTTGCAGCGTTACGTTTCTGAACGCGGCAAGATCGTCCCGAGCCGCATCACGGCGGTGTCCGCCAAGAAGCAGCGCGAACTGGCGAAGGCCATCAAGCGCGCCCGCTTCCTCGGGCTCCTGCCATATCTTATTCAGTGAGGCGCGCTTAACAGCGGCCTTGCGTGACTGACACGAAGTTGGGGTGGCCTTTGCGCCACCCCTAACCGCTCCATGGAGCCGGGACAGCGCAACACATGCCAACGCCTCTTCTCATCGGTGCCGCTTCCGGACTCGTCTCGGCCGCTTTGTTCGGCTCCGCGGCGACGGCGACCGCCATCGCGGGCATCCTTCTCTATCTCGCGCCGCTGCCTCTTTGCCTCGCCGGTCTCGGCTGGGGCTCGGCCGCCGCTGCCGCCGGAGTAATGTCCGGCACGCTTGCCGTCGCTCTCTTGCTTGGGCTGCCGACGGCAGCCGTCTTCGCCTTTTCGATCGGCATCCCCATTGCGGCTCTCTGCTATCTGATCCTCTTGTCGCGTGCGCCGGTTACCCCGGAAGGCGCGAGCGCCGGTCCGGTCGAGTGGTACCCAATTGGGCGGCTCATTGGCTGGGCCGCCGTGATCGCAGGTACGCTCGCCGCCGTGGTCGTTCTCTTCCTCGGTTACGACCAGGAGACCTACCGCGAATCCATCAAGGCGGCGCTTGAGCACAGTGCGCTTAAAGAGCTCGATCGCGACGGCATTCTGACCGAGGAGAACATCGCGAACCTGACCGTTGTGCTGGCGCGCGCTCTGCCGGCGGCCATCGCTGCGATCTGGCTTTGTATTGCCCTCTTCAATCTCTGGATGGGGGGCTTGATCGTGCAGGCATCCGGCCGCGCGCTGCGGCCCTGGCCCCAGCTCGACGCCATCGATCTCCCCAACGTGTTCTTCATCGTCTTTGCCGTCTCGCTGGTCCTCTCTTTCATTCCAGGCCTGATCGGACTGGTTGCCACCGGATTCGCTGGCGCCATGCTGTTCGCCTTTGTCTTGCAAGGGCTCGCCGTCCTCCACGTCTATACGCGCGGCGTTCCGTTCCGCGGTCTCCTGCTGACCGCTATTTATCTCGGCATCTTCTTGCTCGGCTGGGTTGCCCTGGCCGTCGCCATCCTCGGTCTCAGCGAGCCCATGCTGCGTTTGCGCGAGCGTGCGGCTGGCCGCGGCCAACCTCCCGCTAACGACTAGATTATTCAAAGGAGTATCGTCATGCAGGTCATTCTCTTGGAGCGTATCGGCCGCCTTGGCCAGATGGGCGACGTGGTCAACGTCAAGGACGGCTTCGCCCGCAACTTCCTCCTGCCGCAAGGCAAGGCGCTTCGCGCCACGAAGCCGAATCTCGAGCGTTTCGAGCGCGAGCGCGCGCAGCTAGAGGCTCGTAATTTGGAGCTGAAATCTGAGGCACAATCCGTCGCCGAAAAGCTCGACGGCAAGAGCTTCGTCATCATCCGTCAGGCCGGCGACAGTGGCCAGCTCTACGGCTCGGTTTCGACCCGGGATATTTCCGATGCCATCAGCGAAGGCGGCTTTTCCATCGAGCGCCGTCAGGTGTTGCTCGACCGCCCCATCAAGGCCTTGGGGCTCCACGAGGTCCGCATCTCTCTGCACGGCGAAGTCGAGCCTCGCGTGAGCATCAACGTCGCCCGCTCGTCTGAAGAGGCGGAGCGCCAGGCGCGCGGCGAGGAAGTCGGCCGGGCCGCAACGGAAGCCGAGGAGGACGCCGCCGAAGCCCGCCGTAACGCGGCCGCGCTCTTCGAGGAAGGCGACAACGAGGAGGCTGCCGCCGAGATCGCCGAGGAGGAGGAGATTGGCGGCGGCAACGAGGAGGACAAGACCGAGTAATCGGTTATCGCCGCTTAATTGTTGTTGTGACAATTCGCACCGGACACTTAAGGAACTGTCCGTCTAGGCGGTTGTTTGTCGTTGATCGCGCCGGTACTATGGTGTTGACCAAACGCTTCGGGCTGGATTGTCTGGGGCAAGGGTTAGCGCGCGTGACACGATGCTTGGTCCGCTTCGCAAATGCCTCGATCGCATTGTCACATCAGGATCTCTGACCCTGATCGACGCCACGGGCTGCGCGCATCGCTTCGGTGATGGCGCGGGCCCTGAGATCGCCGCCCGCATTTCTGACCGCCGCACCGAATGGCGCCTTCTCGCCAACCCAACGCTCGCCCTTGGCGAAGCCTATATGGATGGGCGGGTGGTCATGGAGCGCGGCACCGTTTACGACCTGCTCGAGGCGGTCTTGTCCAATCTCGAAAGCAAGCCTTGGCCCGCTTGGGCAAGCGCCTTGTTGCAAGCCCGTGTTCTCACCCGCCGCTTGCGTCAATATAATCCGGCCCCGCGCGCCAAGAAGAACGTCGCCCATCACTACGATCTTGATAGCGGGCTCTACGAACTCTTTCTCGACGACGACCGGCAATATTCCTGCGCCTATTTCGAGGAGCCGGATCTCACCCTTGAAGAAGCGCAACTCGCCAAGAAGCGGCATCTGGCGGCGAAGCTCGATCTCCGCGACGGCATGACCGTCCTCGACATCGGCTGCGGCTGGGGCGGACTTGCCCTCTATCTCGCCAAGACCGCTCATGTCGATGTGACCGGCATCACCTTAAGCGAGCAGCAGTTGAAGGTCGCCCGCGAGCGCGCCGCCGCGGAAGGCCTTTCCCGCGCGGTCAGTTTTGAGCTCGTCGACTACCGCAAGCTCGAAGGCCGGTTCGATCGCATCGTTTCCGTCGGCATGTTCGAGCATGTCGGCGTCAACCACTATCTGGACTTCTTCGACCGCGTGCGCGATCTGTTGAAGCCCGACGGCGTCGCCGTGATCCATTCCATCGGCCGCTTCGACGGCCCCACCGCCACCAACCCGTTCATCGCAAAATATATTTTCCCCGGCGGTTACATCCCCGCGCTCAGCGAAGTATTTCCGGCCGTGGAGGAGAAGGGACTTCTCGTCACCGACGTTGAGATCCTGCGCCTGCACTACGCCATGACCTTGCGGCATTGGCGCCAGCGCTTCCGCGGTGCCTGGCACACCGCGGTCGCGCGCTATGGCGAGCGTTTCTGCCGCATGTGGGAATTTTATCTCGCCGGCTCGGAGACCGGCTTCCGCTATGAGAACCTCATGGTCTTCCAGCTTCAGCTCGCGCGGCAGCAGATGGCCTTGCCGCTCACCCGCGACTATGTCTTCGCGGCCGAGCGCGAGCTGCGCGCCCGGCAAAGCGGCAGCCGCCGCATGAAGGCGCGGCGCTGACCCTCACGCGACCTGTGGGCGATCTCATCCTCTCCCCGTTGTCCACAGCGCGCGCCCCTAGCCCCCCGTCCGCATTTGAGTACTGTGGCCCCCATGAGCAACGCACTGATTCTCCAGCGCAACGTACCGGAAACCCCGGCTTTCCGCGCCCCGCCGCACAATCTTGAGGCCGAGCAGGCCCTACTCGGCGCGATCCTCGTCAATAACGAGGCCTGTGACCGCGTTTCCGGCTTCCTCAAGGCGGAGCATTTTTACGACGCGCTGCACGGCCGCATTTATGACCACGCCGCCAAGCTGATCTGGGCGGGCAAGCGCGCGACCCCGATCACGCTGAAGACCTTCTTCGACAGCGCCGAGCCAGTCGGCGAGCTGACCGTGCCGCAATATCTCGGCCGCCTCGCCGCCAACGCCACCACCATCATCAATGCCGAGGATTACGGCCGCACCATCTACGACCTCGCCGTCCGCCGCCAGCTCATCTCGATTGGCGAGATCATGGTCAACACGGCCTTCGATTCGCCCATCGACTCCGCCCCCTCCGACCAGATCGAGGAGGCCGAGCAGCAGCTCTACCAGCTTGCCGAGACGGGCCGCTTCGGCTCCGGCTTCGAGCCATTCTCCGCAGCCCTCACCGACTCCATCGACATGGCGGCGAACGCCTATCGCCGCGACGGCGGCCTCTCCGGCCTCGCCACCGGTTTCGCCGATCTCGACCAGCGCATGGGCGGCTTGCAGCCGTCCGACCTCATCATCATCGCCGGCCGGCCCGCGATGGGTAAGTCGTCGCTCGCCACCAACATCGCCTGCCATGTCGCGCGCGCCTATCAGCCTGGCGCCGATCCGGAGCATACGTTGAACGGCGCCGTCGTCGGCTTCTTCTCCTTGGAAATGTCCGCGGAGCAGCTCGCCACCCGCATCGTCTCCGAGCAGGCGCAGATCCCGTCCGAGCGCATCCGCCGCGGCCGCATCGAGGCCGACGAGTTCGACCGCATCGTCGAGGCGAGCCAGGAGCTGCAGAACCTGCCGCTCTATATCGACCAGACCGGCGGCCTGAGCGTCGCCCAGCTCGCTGCCCGTGCCCGCCGCCTCAAGCGCCAGCGCGGCCTCGGCCTCGTCGTCGTCGACTATCTTCAGCTCCTGACCGGCTCCGGCCGCCGCGCCGCCGAGGGCCGCGTTCAGGAGATCACCGAGATCACCACCAGCCTGAAAGCTCTCGCCAAGGAGCTGCATGTTCCGGTCGTCGCCCTCTCCCAGCTCTCCCGCCAGGTCGAGAATCGCGAGGACAAGAGGCCGCAATTGGCGGATTTGCGCGAATCCGGCTCGATCGAGCAGGATGCCGACGTGGTGTTGTTCGTGTTCCGCGAGGAATACTATCTGGAGCGGAGCCAACCCCGCGAGAACACCGAAGAGCACAAGCAGTGGCAGCAGGACATGGAAGCGGTCAACGGCAAGGCCGACGTGATC
>DASQLK010000104.1:0-3562 GCA_035630055.1 Methyloceanibacter sp.
TGCGTCCTATTTCCACCGCTACGCGACGCTGTCGGAAGACGAGGCGCGCGCGACCGGGCTATCAATCTGGCGGACGATCAACCTGCCAAACTTGCGCGAGAACATCCTGCCGACGCGGCAGCGCGCGGACCTGATCCTGCAGAAGGGCGCGGACCACGCCGTCGAGACGGTGTCCCTCAGGAAGCTGTAAGCGTAAGCCCCTTATTGCGGCGGTGCGGTCGGATAGAGGTTCGACGAGCCGAGGCCGACATTCAGGCGCAGCATGGTGCGCGACAAGAGCGCGTCATCGTCCTCGATCCGCGTCGGCCGCCCGGAGTCGTCGGCATAACGCATCTTCGGAACCGAAGAGATGTATTCGTAGTCGGTCCAGAGCGACAGGCTGGTGCGCGGACCGATCTGCTTGCGGGTCTCCAGCGAGATGCTGGCGATAAACGCAAGCTCGTCATTCGACTGCGAGATGCGGGTCTGCGGCAGCCCCGCGAAGTCGAGGGTGAAGCGCCCGTCATAATCGGTATCAGCGTTGTAGAGACCGGCGCGCGCCGAAACGAAGGAGCGCAAGCCAAGGCGATCCATGAAGCCGCCGGTGCCGAGAAAGCCGAGGCTGTACTCGCCGCCGAAGCCGATATAGCCGCCGGTGTAGGTCGTATCCAAGGTCTCGTTGTAGGTGAAGACATCGAGACCGCCGTCGTGACCGCGAAGCCTGTTGTCCTGGTCGATGCCGCGGACATCGGCGCCGATGATGAAATAGTCGTTGCGATAGAGGTTGGGCTTCACCTGCACCGGCTCGCCGCCGGCGAATTTGAGCTCGACGGCGCCGCCCCAATAGTCGGCGTCGCGATCGGTCTTGGTGAGGAGCGAGGGCCCGTAGGCGATGGGATCGATACCGCTCGGATCGGCAATGACGCAGAACGGTGAGCCATTGCAGCCGCGGCGCTCGCTATCCTCGACGCTGGCCCAGAAACCCTTGATGCCGCCGGTCACACGGTAGCCGCCCCAGTAGCCGAGCGCCGTCTCGATGCCGCCGCCGGCAGCGCCACCATATTCGCCGAAATCGCTGTTGCGCTGGCGGCGGAAATCCGTCGGCGTGCCGCGGCCGACGAAGTGAATGTCCGGAAGAGACAAGAACTGGAAACCGCCACCAAGGGTGATGGTCGTCCCGTTGAAGGTCATGGTGGTCATGTCCTGCGCGGCGGCAGGCAAGGCGAGAGACACGCTCGAAAGCGCCACGGCAGCGACAAGGTACAAGGATCTGTTCATGGAGGCCCCCACGTCAAAAGCTGTGGATAAAATAACAGGGAAAGCGTTCGGAAGGTTCTTAACCCGCGCAGCTACAAAAGAATTTTGGGCTGTCGTTGCCGAAAAGACACAAGCTGGAAGAAATGAGTGGGATGCAGGGAGCCCTCGGAACTCCCCCGTGATGCAGCGGGTTAAGTGATGCGCCGGTGGTTGCCCATATCCTCCGCTGGCGAAGAGGCCCGTCGGCTTCCCTTCACCGGGACGCGGCGGGCTTCGCTTTGTTCGGCGCCGACTTGCCCTGGCGCTTGTCTAAGCGAGCAAGCCTTTCGCCTTGGCGAGATCATGCAGGGATTGTTCCGGGCGCGCGCCGAGATGGCTGATGACCTCAGCCGCAGCGAGGCTGCCGAGCTGGCCGCAAGCGTTCAAGGAGAGGCCCTCGGTCACGCCATAGAGAAAACCCGCGGAATAGAGATCGCCCGCGCCGGTTGCATCGACGACGCTTGCGACGGGGGCCGCCTCGACGGCGATGACCTCGTCGGGCGCGACAATGACAGAGCCTTCCTCCGACCGTGTCAGCGCGGCGAGCTCGCAGTCGCGATGCACGGCAGACACCGCCTCCTCGAAACTATTGACCTCGTAAAGCGCCGTGATCTCCTTCTCATTGGCAAAAACGATATCGGCATCCTCGCGCACGAGCTTGCGGAAGTCATCGCGATGGCGGTCGACGCAGAAAGCGTCGGAGAGGCTTAAGGCCACCTTGGCGCCAGCCGCCTTGGCGATGCGGGCGGCCTCGCGGAAGGCCGCCTTCGCCTCGTCGCGGTCGAAGAGATAGCCTTCGAGGTAGACGATCTTGGTGCTGCCGAGCATGGCAGCGTCGAGATCGGCCGGCGCGAAATGCACGCTCGCGCCGAGATAGGTGTTCATGGTGCGCTCGCCGTCAGGCGTCACGAGGACGAGGCAGCGCGCGGTGGGCGCTCCATCCTCGCTCGGCGCGGTGTCAAAGGTGACGCCGAGGGAACGGATGTCATGGCGGAAGATGCCGCCGAACTGATCTGACGCCACGCGGCCGATGAAGCCGCTGCGCGCGCCGAAGGATGCGATGCCGGCGATCGTGTTCGCGGCGGAGCCGCCGGAGCGCTCGATGGCAGGGCCCATGGCGCCATAGAGATGATCGGCCTCGGCGGCGTCGATCAGGCGCATGAAGCCCTTGTCGAGGTCATATTTGGACAGGAAGGAATCCTCGCAACGGGCAATGATGTCGACGATGGCATTGCCGATCCCAACCACGTCGTAAAGCCGTTCAGCCATTCTCGCTTTTCTCCTCCGACAATGCTGCGCACCTAGCGCGCGGCGCGGACCGAACTATATTCCGGGGCCGCAAGAGAACGGACAACGTCATGCTCGTCGCCGCAGGTCAAGCCTTCCAGGATCTCTTCACGCCGCCCTTTCGCGGCGTCCTCTTCAAATGCGTGGGTTTCACCATTGCGTTGCTCGTGGCCTTGGTCATCGCGGCGCTGTGGGTGTTCGGCACGTTCGTGGAATGGCCGGGGTGGGTCGAGACGCTGGTCGCCTGGCTCGGCGGGCTGGCGCTCGTGGTCGGTTCGGTCTTCCTCATCCCGCCGGTCACGTCGCTGATTGCCGGGCTCTATCTGGACGACATCGCCGAGGTGGTGGAGCGGACGCATTTTCCATCCGAGACGCCCGGGCGCGAATTGCCGACGGCGCAGTCGATTCTGCTCGCGGTGAAGTTCTTCTTCGTCGTGCTCGCGGTGAACCTGCTCGCGCTGTTCCTCCTGCTGATCCCCGGCGTCAATCTCATCGCGTTCTATCTCGGCAACGGTTATCTGTTGGGGCGCGAATATTTCGAGCTCGCGGCGATGCGGCACATGCCACAGGCGGAGGCGAAGAAGCTGCGCGTCGCCAATCGCGGCTATATCCTGATGTGCGGGCTGGTGATCGCGGGGCTCGCGTCGGTGCCGATCCTCAACCTGCTGACGCCGCTCTTCGCCACGTCGTTCATGGTGCGGATCTATAAGCAAATCGCAGGACGCGCCGACATGCGCTTCGCGCATCGTGTCGCCTAAGCCTCCGTGAAATCTTTCGGCGGCGGGGTCTTCGGCTCATAGAGGCAGATGTCGTTTATGATGCAGCGCCAGCATTCGGGCTTGCGCGCCTTGCAGACATAGCGGCCGTGCAGGATCAGCCAGTGATGGGCGTTATGCTTGTAACGGTCCGGCACGTCGCGATCTAGGACGAGCTCGACGTCGAGCGGGGTCTTGCCGGGCGCGAGGCCGCTGCGGTTCGCGACGCGGAAGAGATGGGTGTC
>DASQLK010000105.1:0-3227 GCA_035630055.1 Methyloceanibacter sp.
CGTAAGGATTGTTGAAGGAGAAGAGGCGGGGCTCGATCTCCTCGATGGTGAAACCGGACACCGGGCAGGCGAACTTCGCCGAGAAGATGATGCGCGTGGGCTCGCCTTTCGCTGGCGCGTCGGCGAACTCGGCAAACGCGATGCCGTCGTCGGAGAGGGCGAGCGCGGTCTCGAAGGAGTCCGCGAGCCGCGCGCTCATGTCGGGCCGCACCACGATGCGGTCCACCACCACGTCGATGTCGTGCTTCTGCTTCTTGTCGAGGGTAGGGGCTTCCGGAATCTCGTAGAAGCTGCCGTCGATCTTGACGCGCTGGAAGCCCTTCTTCTGCAATTCGGCGAGGTCTTTCCGGAACTCGCCCTTGCGGCCGCGCGCGATGGGGCTGAGCAGATAGAGCCGCGTCCCCTCCGGCAGCGCCAGCACCCGGTCCACCATCTGGCTGACGGTCTGGCTCTCGATAGGAAGCCCGGTCGCCGGCGAGTAGGGCACGCCCACCCGCGCGAACAGGAGCCGCATATAGTCGTAGATCTCGGTGACGGTGCCGACCGTGGAGCGCGGGTTCTTCGAGGTCGTCTTCTGCTCGATGGAGATGGCGGGCGACAATCCGTCGATATGGTCGACGTCCGGCTTCTGCATCATGTCGAGGAACTGCCGCGCGTAGGCCGACAGGCTCTCGACATAGCGGCGCTGCCCTTCCGCATAGATCGTATCGAAGGCGAGCGAAGACTTGCCCGAGCCGGACAGGCCGGTCAGGACGACGAGCTTCTCCCGCGGCAGGTCGAGCGAGACGTTTTTGAGGTTGTGCTCGCGCGCGCCGCGGATGGATATCGACTTGGACGTCATGCTTTTGGCAATGTCGGGGTGGGCCAGCCTCTGCGCAAGCCTTAGGCCCCGGGGCCTTTTGCAGCAAGGGGCGGGAGGGTTTCCCGGTCGCCTAGAGCAGTCCGAGCTTCTTCAGGCGCGAGCGAATCGCTCCGGGCTTGCGCCCAAACGCGGAGGCGATGGAAGCGACCGGTTCCCCGGCCTGGTGGCGGCGGGCAAGGTCGGCCTCATCCTCGGCCCGCCAGGGCGCATAAGCGCTGGCATGGGTCTCGCGCAGCTGCTCCACCTCGTAGCGCTTGGGGTAGCCGGTGCCGCGCGGCGCGGCAGGCTTGGCCGAACCGGCAACGCTTTCGGCTGCCGCGACGAACGCCTCCTGGCGGGAGGCGAGGGCGGCGGCGTCCAAGGCTTGAAGGCCGCGCAACGCATCGTCGGAGGCGGCGCGGAACTCGGCGTCCTTCTCCACCGCCTCGGGATGCACCCGCAGCGCCCGCTCGTTGAGCCCGATCAGGTGCAGCCCGGAAAGGCTCCGCACCCGCGACAGCGCCACATAGCCCTGGCCGTATTCGAACGCGCGGGACAGGTCGATGACCGCGGCGTCGAGCGACATCCCTTGGCTCTTATGCACGGTGATGGCCCAGGCCAGCCGCAGCGGGATCTGCGAGATGCTGGCGCGCTCGGTGCCGTTCTCCTCGATCTTCCAGGTCGCGGGCTCGGCGAGGATGCGCCGTCCGCCGCGTGTCTTGATAAGGGGATGGCCGCTTTCCGCGTCGAACGCCTCCACGATGCCGAGCGTGCCGTTGACGTAGCGGCCGCCGGCGTCGTTCTTCGTGAACATCACGACGGCATTCTCTTTCAGCTCGAGAGCGGCGGGAGAGAGGCAGCCACGGCCGAGCGCCTGCACGAAGGGATCGGGCCCCTTCGAGGTCATGGTGAACATGCGCGCCTTGCCGGGGAGCTTCGCGAGCTCCTGCCGGTTGATGTCATCCACCGACGCATTATGCGTGAAGAGCCGCGTGCAGTTTTCAGGCAGCGTGTCCCTGGCGATCATCCGCGCGGCGAGGCGGTCGCGCTCGGCCTTCGTGCAGCCATTGGCGCGGATGGCTGCGAGCACGCTCAGGAATGCCTGATCGTTCTGGCGATGCTGCTCCGAAAGATAGCAGACGAGGGGGGCAAGATCCCGCCACGCCGGCGAGGCATGGGCGAACATTGTGCCGAAACCGTCGCCTGCATCAAAGGGAAGGCTTGCCGCACGATCGTCACGCCGCACCACCGGCGGCAATTGAAAGAAGTCGCCGACCAGCACCACCTGCAACCCGCCGAACGGCGCCGATGACGTCTTGAGGTGCCGGCAGACCTGGTCGACCAGACTGAGGGTGTTGGCCGGCAGCATCGAGATCTCGTCGATGACGAGAACCTTGGCCTTTTCGATCCGCGCGGCGAGACGGCGGTTCGCGGCCAGCCCGTCGAGATCGCGGCGCGACAGGGAATCGCGCACACCGATGCCGCTCCAGGCATGGATGGTGACGCCATGGCCGTGCGTCGCCGCGATGCCCGTGGACGCGGTGAAGGTCACCTCGACCCCTTTGCGGCGGAGATAATCGATATAGCGATTGATGGTGTGGGTCTTGCCGGTGCCGGGCTGCCCCGTCAGGAACATGCTCGCGCCGGTCTTGAGAAGCGCGAGCGCCTCATCTTGAGTCATGGTCTCCGATCCCGTCCCACAGACGGAGGTTTAAGGAACGGCGGCGGCGAAGTCGATGGCACCTTGTGCGCTGGCGGTGCACATCGCGACAAAAGATAGGACAGACGGGCGATTCTCAGGCCATAGAGGACGGCCATGACCGTCACCCGTAACCAAGCCCTCATCGTCACAGCCATCATCCTAAGCGCGGGCCTCGCGCTCTATCTGATGGGCCATCCGCTCATCTGCAAATGCGGCTACGTCAAGCTCTGGCACGGCGACGCGGTCAGCACGGAAAACTCCCAGCACCTGACCGACTGGTACACGCCATCCCACGTCATTCATGGCTTTCTTTTCTACGCGTTTCTCTGGCTGGTCTCGCGCAAAGTGCCGATGTCGAAGGGGCTGCGATTGGTCCTGGCCGTGGCGATCGAAGCCAGTTGGGAGGTCTTCGAGAACACGGACTTCGCCATCATTCGCTACCGCGAGGCGACCATCGCGCTCGACTATTACGGCGATAGCGTCATCAATTCGGTGAGCGACATTCTATTTATGATTGTCGGTTTCTTGGTGGCCGCACGGCTGCCGGTGCTGCTCACGATCCTGATTGCCGTCGCACTCGAGCTCGGGGTCGGCGCCATCATCCGCGACAACCTCACCCTCAACGTCATCATGTTCCTCTACCCGTTCCAGTCGATCCTAGAGTGGCAGCAGGGACGCTGACGA
>DASQLK010000106.1:0-6683 GCA_035630055.1 Methyloceanibacter sp.
GGAGTTCGATGTCGAAGGGACCCGGCTTGGGTCGTTCAACGTCCGGCTCGACACGCGGCTGCTCGGCGGCAAGATCGACGAGGGTCCGCTGAAAGTCATCGAGGAAGGCCTGACGCAGCTCGCCGCCTCGGCGGCAAGCGCAGTCGTGCCGCAGGAGATCGTCGCGCCGCCGGTCCGTCTCGATCAGCTGCCCGAACTTGCAAAGCTTGTTCCCCTGCTGCGGGACGTAGGGGCGAGCGGAACGGAGCAGAGCATGCTCTATGCGTTCGCGCTGCACATCAACCCGGAGGTGCCGAGCTTCGAGGCGCGCGACATCGCAGCGACGATGAAGGCCTATACCGTCCTTAGTCCTTGGCTCTGGTCTGAGATCAAGCCCGACATGACACGGAGGATGCTCGGCTTCGCCGAGCCGTTCGACCCGAACTACGCCGCAAGACTGACCGACGAGACCTACTGGCCCGACATGGCGGATCTCATCGACGATTACATCGCGGCCAATCCCTCACGCAATCGCGATCTCGACCCATTGCCGCTGTTTGCATATCTCGACGAGGACCGGGTGCGCGATCGCTTGCCGCAAGAGAAGATCAACGCGCGGCCGACCTTCCATTACCGGCTTCCGGACGGCAGGGTGAGCGATCCACAGTGGGGATTGGCGACGGAGTGGAATCGCTGGGTGGCCGTCGAGCGGCTGGCGTGCGATCGGGAGCGGTTGCGCGGGGCTTGCGCCGCCTATGTCGCGCACCGGCATCAACCAGCAAAATGGGCGGCGATGGTGCCGCAGATCGTGTTCGCGTGACGCCGCTGATCGGAGTGACATCGTCGAAACGCGGCGGCTGGCGCAGCTTCCTCTTCCAGCGCCTGGCGCTGTGGCGGGCAGGTGCCAAGGCCGTGCGGCTCGTGCCTGGAAGCGATGTGGACGTGCGCGATTTCGCAGGCCTGATCATCGGTGGCGGCGACGATATCGGCGCGGAGCTCTATGGCGGGCAGGTGCTGCCGGATGTGCGGATCGACCCCGACCGTGACGCGTTCGAGCTCGCTCTGCTGAAATGGGCGCTGCCGCTCGAGATGCCGATCCTCGGCATCTGCCGCGGCGCGCAGATGATCAATGTCGCGCTCGGTGGGACGCTGCACGGCGACATCTACACGCTCTACGCCGATGCCAAGCACAGGCGCACGGTGTTGCCGCGCAAGACCGTGCATATCGAGAAAGGGACGCGGCTCGACGCGATCCTGAGCTGCGATCCCTGCCGCGTGAACGCCCTGCACCATCAGGCGGTGGACCGGCTCGGCGGCGGACTGAAGATCTGCGGCAGGGACGAGATCGGTATCGTACAGGCTATCGAGGGGAAAGCACCGCGATTCCTCATCGGCGTGCAGTGGCATCCGGAGTTCCTTATCCAGTCGCGGACGCAGCAGCGCCTCTTCAAGGCGCTCGCGGCGAGCGCGGGCGCGATGGTGGGGGCGGGTGCATGGTAAAGATCGCCGCGCTGATTATTATCGTCGCCGCCGCTGTGGCGTTGTGGCTCTTCTTCGGCAACGAGATTGCCAGTAGGGAGTCTCTAGAGACGACGTTGCAAGGCCTGGGCGCCTGGTCTGCCGTCGCGATCGTGTCGTTGCGCGCCTTGGCAGCGCTAATGGCCGTCGTGCCAAGCTCGCCGGTTTTGCTCGCCGCCGGTGCGACCGAGGGAATCCTGTGGGGCACCATCTACGTCCTGATCGGCGCGCAGGCAGGCGCGGTGGCCGCCTTCCTCGTTGGCCGCTGGCTGGGTCGAGACTATGTCGAGCGCCGCGGTTGGATGGAGCCGCTTGCCAAGAGCCGATACGGAAAATGGCTGCTCGAAGGCGAAAGCTCGCAGACGCGATTGATGGCCGCGGTCTTCTACTGCCGGTTGCTGCCAGGGCTCAACCTCGATGGACTGAGCTATGTGGCGGGCGTCACGCCCATTGCGCTCTGGCGCTTCGCGCTCGCGACATTCGGGGCACTCGTGCCTTACACCGTGCTGCTCGTCGCCATAGGGCAGCAGCTTGTGAGCATGGACGCGACCCAGATTTTGATCGTGGTTTCCCTGTTTATTGTCGCGGGCGCCGTCACGCTCGTTGTGCTGCGTTTGCGGGGTGCGGGAGATGGCCCTGCCCAGAGTTAACCTCCTGCCGTCTGATTGCCGTCTTTTGACCCATTATGAGTGCCCGAGAAACCCCGAGTGGTAACCATGCAAGATCGCCCTCAAGTCAAAGCCGCCAGTCCGTCTCAACATGAGCGCCGGATCCCAAAGGACCCTGCGTTCGACGGGACGTTCGCCGTCCTACGAGATGGCTACCGCTTCATTCTCAACCGCTGCCGCAAGCTGAACAGCGATCTCTTCGAGACACGGCTACTGCTACGGCGTGCGGTGTGCATACACGGCGAGGAGGCCGCCAAGATTTTCTATGACGGCGAGCGTTTCACACGTGTAGGCGCTATCCCGCCAACGCAGGCGAAGCTGTTGCAGGATTACGGCAGCGTGCAAGGGCTGGACGGTGAGCATCACCGCCACCGCAAGCGCATGTTCACCGAGCTCCTGGCCCCCGACGAGGTCGCGCGGTTAACGGCTTCCGTCGCGGAGGAATGGATCGCCAAGCTTCCCGTGTGGGAGCGGCAAGATCGTGTCGTCCTCTTCGACGAGCTCCAGGAGATCCTCTGCCGCGGCGTATGCGACTGGGCCGGGATCTCGATGAGCGAACGGGACGTCCGCAAACGGACGCTGGAACTCGGCGAGATGATCGAAGCTTCGGGCTCGCTCGGGCCGCGCAATTGGCGCGCGCAGTGGCTGCGCAGCAGATGCGAGCGCTGGGCGCGTGGCCTTATCGAAGGCGCACGCTCTGGCGCGATAAGTTTCGAATCCGGCTCGCCTGTGAACATCATCGCACAGCATCGCGAGCCTGACGGGAGTCTGCTCACGGCGGATGTCGCGGCGGTCGAGTTGATCAATCTCTTGCGCCCAACCGTCGCCATCGCGCGCTTCATCATGTTTGCAGCGGTCGCGCTGCACGAACATCCTGATTATCAGCAACGAATTCGCGGGGGCGACCGCGCGTTCGCTCGCGCCTTCGCGCAGGAGGTGCGCCGGGTATATCCGTTCTTCCCCTTCATCGCGGGCCGCGCGCGGCTTCCGTTTAAATGGAACGGACACGCGTTCGCCAAGAATGATTGGGTGCTGCTCGATATCTACGGCACCAACCGCGACCCGCGCTCCTATGCCGAAGCTGAGACGTTCCGGCCCGAACGCTTTCTCGATGCGCCGCCCGGCATCTTTGCCTTTGTGCCGCAAGGCGCAGGGGACGCAACACTGACCCATCGCTGCCCGGGAGAGGACGCTACGGTCGCGATCATGGTGATGGCCCTGACGCTGCTGACGAAGCAAATGGCCTATCGGGTTCCGGAGCAGGATCTCTCGTTCGACCTCGCGAGCATCCCGGCATTGCCGAAAAGCCGCTTCGTCATCGACGAGGTGCGAAGCCTCTAGGCGGCGTTCGCCTCTACGGAATGACGCATGGCGTCCGTCAAAGAAGGCGTGGCGGCGTCCTTGTCGGTGGCCAGGCGTTGACGCGCGCGGCGCTTCAGGAAGCCGAGCACGATCTTTTCGTTGGTAAAGAGGCCGGCCGTATCCCCATCGTCGATATCCTCAATCTTTGCGGCCAGGCTTGCAAGGCTGCCGTCGCGATAGCTTTCCAGCACGTCAGGATGAATGTAGCTGCGGCGGCAGACCGCGGGCGTATTGCCGAGCCGGCGCGCGACCGCCTTGACGGCCTGCGCGGTCGCCCGCTTGGCAGCAGCTTCGCTCGTAGCGGGTTGCTGCTGAAGCACTAGGAGCACGGCGAACACGCTTGCGGCCCAGGTGCGAAAGTCCTTGGCGGTGAAATCGCCACCGCTCGCTTCGCGGATATAGGCATTGATGTCATCCGAGGTGATGCGGCAGGGCTCGCCATCCTCATCAATGAACTGGAAGAGATGCTGGCCGGGTAGGCCTTCCAATCGGCGCAGCACGCTTGTCACGCGGCGATCGTGCAATTCCGTTTCGAAGGTTTTGCCGCTCTTGCCGCGGAAGGCGAAGCGGACACGCTTGCCGTTGCATTCGATATGCTCGGTGAGGAGGGTGGTGAGCCCGTAGGACTGGTTCTGCCGCGCGTATTCATCGTTGCCAACGCGCATAAGGGTGAGGTCGAGCACGCGGACGGCGGTGGCGAGCACGAGAGAGCGGCTCAGCTTGCGCCGCGCCAGATCGCGCGCCACAGCTTCGCGCAACCGCGGCAGCGCTGCGGCGAAGTCGAGGATGCGCTGGAACTTCGTCTCCTCGCGCCATTGCCGCCATTCGGGATGATAGATGTACTGCTTGCGGCCCTTGGCGTCGCGACCGGTCGCCTGAATATGTCCGTTCGGGTCGGGACAGATCCAAACGTCGGTCCAGGCGGGCGGAATGACGAGCTTCTGAATGCGCCGGCGCGTTGCGGCATCGACCGCACGGCCGCTTGCGTCGCTGTAGCTGAATCCCCTCCCAGCCCGCCGCCGGCTAAAGCCGGGGTCGTCGTCGAAAGCATAGCTGATCGATTCGGGTGGCACGGCGCCCTAAGCGCGCCTGGGCGGAAAAGGTTCCTTCCAGAGATGGCAGTCACCGTTGCCGCGTGTCTGGCGAGATATGCAACAAAAAAAGGCAAACGGCGTTGTTAACCCAGCAAACTCACGTCGTGTGAGCTTTCATTGAATGAGGAAAAGCCATGTTTCGCACGGCCCTTACTCTTATTTCCATTGCTTTTGCCGGTTGCAATCTCGCTTACGCCGGCTCCGTTGAAAAGGTGGCGCTGCCAAATGAGCAGGGCTCCGTCTACGTTCAGATTATTGTGAAGGCTTGCCGTCCAGCCGAGACGCCGTTGGAGCCGACCAATTACGGCAAGGTCTACGACGACGAGAAGCCCATGACGCTTGCAGAGCGCAAAGCGATGTGGGTCGAGCTCGGCTGCGTCGACGTACCGATTCCCATGGAGTGGCTCTCGCAGGAAATGACGCCTGCAGCCTGCAAGGGACATGCGGGTTACATCGCATCGATGCAGTTTCTCGAGCAGCGTCAGGATCTGGCCGACCATCGCGCCGTCGGCGCTTGGCAATGCGTACTTAGCAGGAGCCGGATTGCTGGCGTTGCGAGTCAGTAGCCAAGCTGTCTGCGACAAACAAAAGAAGCCCGGCGGCGCGGGGGATGCGCAGCCGGGCTTCTCTCGGTCCTCCTCGGACCTCCCAAACCAACAACGGCGTCGGGGGGCGCCAAATTGGGCCACGCCGATGTTGAAGTGGGAGAACTCGGGGGATTAGCCTGAAGTTCCGCACATTACCGCGAGTTAATGCCGGGCTCCTGAGCGTTTACGAGTTAATTCTTGCGTCCATGGACGCCGCGGAATGACCTCGCACGGGCCTTTTGAGGGCCGGGGTTTCGCCTTCTTTTCCCGTAGCTTGGGCCCTTCTTCGCGAAGCAAGCGCTGATGCGCTTCGCGTAACTCTTTAACCTCCCAAACACTTGGAGTGAGCACACATGTTCAGAGTCTGTGCTGTCTTTGCTTTCCTTGTCTCCGCTCTCACCATTTCGATGCCGATCGAAAAGGCAGAGGCGCGCATCTTCGCTGCCAAACCCAAAATGGCGGCGGCCAAACTCGGCCCGAAGCCCGCGCGCTGGTGCGGCTGGTGGATGCGCTCACAAAAAGGCGGCGGCCCCGAATACAACCTCGCCCGCAACTGGAAGAGCTATGGCCGGCCCACGCGCCCGCGCGTCGGCGCAGTTGTCGTCTGGTCGAGCCATGTCGGCATCATCACCGGCAAGACCGAGAAGGGCTGGGTCGTGAAGTCCGGCAATGACGGCGGTCGCGTGCGTGAGCGCGTTCGCTCCGTAAAGGGCGCCGTCTTCAGGATCTAACGCAAGTCTAAGGGGCGCTCGTCTCGGCGATGAGCGCCCCCCGCAATCTCAATCTTCTGATCTCAGTCTTACGCCGCCGTTCGCGTCGGCGGAGCTGCCTGCGTGTCCAAATGCGCGACCAAGTCGGGCGGTAACGCGAGGCCCAGGGCGAGCTCTCGCAGATACGCGGCTTCCTTCGGGTCGGAGGGATCCAGTGCGAGCCTCGAGGCGAGATAAAGCTCGGCTGCCTGTTCCGGTCCATTCGCGAGGCCGGCGATGGCGCTTGCGTCCGGCGGACTCTTCAACGCATCGAAGATGAAAGCCTTGTCGTCCGCATCCAGCGGGAGCTGTGCGACATGGCTGAAGATGCGCTGCTGCTCGTCGGGGCCGATATGTCCGTCGGCAGCGGCGGCGCCGACCATCGCTTTCACCAGCGCAAGCTCGAAGGGCTTGCCGTCGCGGCCGGGCGCAGTACCGGGGAGGAAGTTCGATCCCACCGGCGGTAAAGCGGGTACGGCCCGGGCATTCAGGTTCTCCAAGGCGGGAGTCTGTGGCGCTTGTGGCGCCTCCTGATTGGCTTGCCAGTTTTGGTAAGCACGATAGGCAAGCGCGCCGAGGGCCGCGGCACCGCCATAGCCGACGACGCCGCCAGCGAGATTTCCGACCGTCTTGCGCGCCTTCTTGTTGCCGAGGAGGAGACCAAGGAGACCGCCCGCCGCGACGCCCGCCATGCCGGCCATGGCCGGATTGGTGCTCAGGCCCTGG
>DASQLK010000107.1:0-3082 GCA_035630055.1 Methyloceanibacter sp.
GAGCACCGCGAGATCGCCGGACGCGACATTGCCGCTTGGCGCGATGCGTTCCGCGTGATCCAGGGCTTCGAGATCCAGTCCACGCTGCTCGCCTTCATCGAGGCGCACGAAGACGTCGATCTGGGCCCCGGCATCAAGGAGCGCTTCGCGTCTGCCGCCGCCATCACCCAAACCGAGGCGGAGGCCGCGCGCACCCTTCGCGGCGAGATCGCCCGCCGCCTGCACGACCTCGTGCAGCCCGGCACCGTGATCGTCCTCCCCACCACGCCGACGCTGCCGCCGCAAAGCGGCGTTCCTGACGGCGATGCCTTTGTCGAGTTCCGCACCCTGACGCTGCAATCGACCTGTCTCGCGGGTCACGCCGGCCTGCCGCAAATGTCGGTCCCCGCCGTCACCTCGGGCGGCATCCCCGTAGGCCTCTCCGCCATCGGCTGGCAGGGCGGCGACGAGGCGCTGCTCGATCTCGCCGTTCAGCTCGAGCCATTCCTCGAAGCTTAGCGTCCGTCTTGAACCGCCTTTAAGGAACAAAGCCTAAGGTCGCGCGCCTGGAGAACGCGATGCTGGACAAGACCTCCTACCCCTATGGCGCAGGCTTCCGCTCCCTCACCGCGGAGACCCTGAGCCCTGTCGCGCTTGCCGTGACAGGCGACCCCCCCGCCTGGCTCGAAGGCACGCTTCTGCGCACCGCGCCGTCCAAGTTCGAGGTCGGCGCCCGCTCCTATAACCACTGGTTCGACGGGCTTGCGATGCTGCATCGCTTCGCCTTCGCGCAAGGCCGCGTCACCTATGCGAACCGCTTCCTGCAATCGCAGGCGTTCCGCGCCGCGCAAGCCACCGGCGAGATCAGCTACGCCGAGTTCGCAACCGACCCTTGCCGCACCCTGTTCGGCCGCGTCGCCGCGCTTTTCGATCCGAAGCTCACCGACAATTGCAACGTCAATGTTGTCTGCTACGCCGGCGCGCCCGTCGCGCTGACCGAGACCACGATGCCGCTGCGCTTCGCGCCCGACACCCTCGCCACGCTCGGCGTCTTCGCCTACGCGCCCGAACTGCGCGGCCAGATCTCCATGGCGCACCCGCATTACGATGCCGCGCGACAATGCCAATACAGCTACATGGTCGAGTTCGGCATGACGAGCCATTACCGGGTCTTCAGCATCGGCGATGACGGCGCGCAAACCCTGGTCGCGGAGCTCCCCGTTGATCGCCCCGCCTACATGCACAGCTTCGCGATGACGGAGAATTATCTCATTCTCGCCGAGTTCCCCCTAACGGTCAGCGCACTCGATCTCAAATTCTCCGGCAAGCCCTTTATCACCAACTATCGCTGGCAGCCGGAACGCGGGCTGAAGTTCCGCGTCATCGAAAAAGCGACCGGCCGCGAGGTCGCAGCACCCGCCGGCGACGCCGCCTTCGCCTTCCATCACGTCAACGCCTTCGAGGATGGCGATGCGCTTGTGATCGACATGGTCGCCTATCCCGACGCCGCCATCATCGACCAGCTTTATCTGAACCGGCTTCGCGCCGGCGCGCCGCTCGATGCGACCGGTGTCCTCACCCGCTTCCGCGTGCCGCTCGATGGACAAGGCTCCGTATCGCGCGAGGAGCTTTCGCCCACGCCGCTCGAACTCCCCCGCATCAACGAGCGCAACGCCGGCAAGCCCTACCGCTATGTCTGGGGCACCGGCATCGCGGTGCAAGGCGACTTCCTCGACGCAATCGTCAATATCGACACCGCGACCGGCGCGGTCGCGCGCTGGTATGTCGAGGGCTGCTATCCCGGCGAGCCGGTCTTCGTTGCTGCCCCGTCGGCCCGCGCGGAAGACGACGGCGTCCTCCTCTCCGTCGTGCTCGACATTCCGCGCAATGCGTCCTTCCTGCTCGTCCTCGACGCCGCCACCCTCGCCGAGATTGCGCGTGCGGAGACGCCGCACGCGATCCCCTTCCACTTCCACGGCAATTATTTCGCGAGCACGCCCGGCCCCAGGATGCCGTAATCCTCGGTCGGCACGACATCGAGGCTCACCATCGCAAGGCCCGCCGTGATGATATTGGCGAGCGCGATCAAGAGCACCGCGCGCCGGTCGATCGCAAGCTTGAACCCATAGCGATAGACGAGAAGCTCGATCGCGAGATTGAACGCAACCGCGATGACGAGCGTCGCGATCCAGCCGGCCGGCGAGAACGTGTTCCAATTGATCGTCACCGCGATGCCGGAGCCTTGCAGCGAGGCCTCGAGCACGATGCCGAGAAAGGGCACCGCGAGAAGCCCGATCGCCGCCGACACCGCATTCGCGGCGATGGTGGCAAGCAACGCCTTCAGCGGCGTGAGCCGGAACGCCTGCCAGACGAACACCGCCTCGATCAGGAGGGAGGCGGCGATCACCCACCAGGACAGCATCCGTCCCGCGAGCAGCGCCGCCGGCCAGATCACATTGGCCTCCGCCGTCCCGCCAGAGACTGCGCGCACGCCTAGGCTAACGGCCAAAGCAGTGTCAGAAGCCTTCCCAGCATCGACGTCCCCCCATAAAAACGCCGGGGATTTGGCGGTGGAACGGGACCGCCACGCAAGGGAATTCGTTGCTGCGCCTTGACTTGCCCCCGTCTCTGACAGACATTCCGGCCGGAAATTCAAGGCAGCTCGTTTTCGTGAGCCGCCGCCCTGGACATGATTTTTGCGCTACCGCGCTCTGCGCTACTTGAGCGCGATCGGCCTCTAAACGACGAGGCCGCAAAGATCAGGAGCCAGGGGGGTCAACATCCGCCAGCGCGATGCGCCCGCGGGTGCGTTTTTGCTTTGCGCTGGTGAATGGACGGATGTTCGAGACACTTTCAGATCGCCTTGGCGGCATCCTCGACAAGCTGACGCGGCGCGGCGCGCTCACCGAGGCCGACGTCGGCGAGGCCATGCGCGAGGTGCGCCGCGCACTGCTCGAGGCCGACGTCGCGCTCGACGTGGTGCGTGACTTTGTCGAGCGCGTGCGCGAGAAGGCTGTCGGCGAGGTGGTGGTGAGATCCGTCACCCCCGGCCAGATGGTCATCAAGATCGTGCACGACGAGCTCGTGCGCATGCTCGGCTCCG
>DASQLK010000108.1:0-12840 GCA_035630055.1 Methyloceanibacter sp.
AGCTGCCGATCGGCGTCGTCGGCATCGCGGTCGGTACCGTGCTGCTTCCGGAGATGTCGCGTCGCCTTGCGACGGGAGATTTCACCGGCGCCGCCTCCGCGCAGGCCCGCGGCGTGCAGCTTGCGCTCCTGCTCACGGTGCCTTGCGCGGTCGCCTCGCTCGCCATCCCCGATCTCATCATGCGCGCGCTCTTCGCGCGCGGCGCATTCACCGCCGCCGATGCGGACGCCGCCGGCGCCACGCTCGCCGCCTATGCGGTTGGGCTCTTGCCCTTTGTTCTTTTGCGCAGCTTCACCGCGCCCTTTTATGCACGCGGGGACACTGCCACGCCGGTGAAGGCCGCGCTGCTCGCCGCCGCCATCAACATCGCCCTGAAAGTGGCGCTCATGGGCCATCTGGCCCAAGTCGGCCTTGCGCTTGCGACCTCGGCCGGCGCCTGGATCAACCTCTGCCTCCTTGCGTGGTTCGCGCGCCGCCAGGGCTTCGCCGTCTCCGGGGCGGCCATCGGCAAGCCGGTGCTGAAGCTTCTGGCCGCGGGCGCGGTTCTCGGGGTCGCTCTCGTCGCGGGCTATTACGTTCTGCAAGGCGCGCTGACGCTTCCCGTCTTCCACGACGAGGCCATGTTAGCGCTCCTGGTGCTGCTCGGCGCCGTCGTCTACGGCCTCGGGGTTTTCGTGTTTCTCGGCACTCGCTGGCTGAAAGGCCTGCTCCGCGAGGTGACGGTCGCGGCGGACACGGCGGCGAAGCCCGACCTGCAGCAGCCCGATCTGACCGACGACTCCGCGGACCTGCCCGACAACGAGCCGCCGCCCAAAGGCTAAAAGCGCTAGGGACGCAAATCGACCAGCGTCACGTCGGCAGCGTCGATGCCACGGCCGAGAAAGATCGCCCCGACCCGTGCGAAGCGCTCCGGCGCATCGGTCGCGAAGAAGCGGGCGCCGCCTTTGCCATTCCCATCGCCGGCCATGCCGCTCGCTTCAAGCGCCGCCTTCACGGCGGTAGCCGTCGTCGCCGCGGAGTCGACGAGGCGCACGCCGCAGCCGACCGCGTTGCGGATAGCGTCCGCCAGCACGGGAAAATGCGTGCAGCCGAGCACGAGCGTATCCGGTCCATCGCCGCCGGCAAACAGCGGCGTCAGGTAATGTGCGGCGGCCGCGGCCGTCACGTCCGAGTTGGTCCAGCCTTCCTCGGCCAGCGCAACGAAGACTTGGCAGGGCTGCTGCACGACGTCGATAGTTGCATCGAGCGCATGGATGGCGCGCGCATAGGCGCCGCCTTTGACCGTGCCTTCAGTGGCGATCACGGCGATGCGCCTGTTGCGCGTCGCCGCCACGCCCGCTCTCGCCCCGGGCTCGATCACCCCGACGACCGGCACCGGCGCCAGCGCTTCCGTCAGCGCCTCGAGCGCAACCGCGGACGCCGTGTTGCAGGCGATCACCACCATCTTCACACCTGCGGCAAGGAGGAGTTGCGTGGCCTGCAGCGCGTAGGCCTGCACCGTCTCCGCGCTCTTGGTGCCGTAAGGGAGGCGCGCGGTGTCGCCGAGATAGACGAACGACTCTTCCGGCAGCGCGGCTTCCATCGCGCGGAGCACCGTGAGGCCGCCCATGCCGGAATCGAATACGCCGATCGGTCTTTGGTCCCCGCTCATTCGCCGCCGGCGGGCGCTTCGCTTTCCAGCGCCAGCCCCGCCTGCACCGTGAACGTATCGAAATAGAGATCGAGGAAGCGGCGATAGATGGCGGCAAGCTGCTTGAGGTCGGCGATGGCCACTTGCTCGTCCACCTTGTGGATCGTGGTGGTGAGCAGGCCGAACTCCACCACCGGGCAGATGTTCTTGATGAAGCGCGCATCCGAGGTGCCGCCGTCGGTGGAGAGCGTCGGCGTGCGCCCGGTGACGTCGTGCACAGCCTCGCTCAGCATGCCGTCGAGCGGCCCCGGCTCGGTGAGGAACATATGCGCCGGCGGTTCGAAGCTGAGCGTGTACTGGAGATCGCTGCCGGCCAGCGCTTGGGCCGTGCGCTCGCGCAACGTCCCCTCCAGCGTCTCCGGCTCGTGGCGGTCGTTGTAGCGGATGTTGAAGCGCGCCTCCGCGCGCGCCGGGATGATGTTCGTGGTCGGATTGCCGACGTCGATGCTTGTGACCTCGAGATTGGTCGGCGAGAAATGCGCGCTGCCGTAATCGAGCGGCGGATCGTAAAAGGCGCCGAGCACCTTGATGAGGCCCTTCACCGGGTTGCTGGCGAGGTGCGGGTAGGCGACGTGGCCCTGCACGCCGTTGACGACGATATGCCCGTTGAGGCTACCGCGCCGACCGATCTTGATGGCCTCGCCGATGACGGAGGCGTTGGTCGGCTCGCCGACGATGCAATGATCCGGCTGCTCGCCGTGGCTCTCCATCCAGTCGAGCACCTTGCGCGTGCCGTTAATCGCGGGGCCTTCCTCGTCGCCGGTGATGAGGAAGCTGATCGTACCTTGAATGTCCTTGCCGTTCTCCTGCACGTAATCGATGGCGGCTGCGGCGAAGGCTGCGATTCCCCCCTTCATGTCGGCGGCGCCGCGGCCATAGAGGATGCCGTCGACGATCTCGGCGGCGAAGGGATTGTGCCGCCAATGATGTTCTTCTCCCGGCGGCACCACGTCGGTATGGCCGGCGAAGCAGATATGCGGCGGCCCGTCGCCGATCCGCGCGAAGAGATTATCGATGGCGGGCGTGCCGTCCTCGGTGAATTGCAGCCGCTCGCAGGCAAAGCCCGCTGCCTTCAGCGCGTCGGCAAGCACGTCCAGGGCGCCCGCGTCGAACGGCGTGATGCTGCGGCAGCGGATCAGCGCCTGCGCGATCTCCACCGCTCTATCGTCCATGCCGTTCATCGCGTCACAGGGTCGGGACCGTATTGGTTGGGGCCTAGGCTGCCTCTAATACAGCCCAGCTCGATGATTGCCCAGGTCCACGGCCCCAGCGGGGTCACCTCGCCAGCGGATCGGGCCCGTAGCGGTTGGGACCCGTGGTGCCCTTGAGGATGCCGAGCTCGACGAGGAACCAGATGCCGACGCCGAGCATGACGACGGTGGCGATCCAGCCAAGCGTGTTGGGCTGCTCCGGCGTGCCCGTCAGGCCGAAAAGCTGGAGAAAGTTCACGATGAGGATCGGGACCAGGCCGTAAAGCGCCGTCGTCCCCGGCTTGTCGCGGTCCTGGAAGCGCTTCGCGGCAATGGCATAGACCGGGTAGAAGAGGGCGAGCGTGATGAGCGCGATGATGATCATCGCGAGCGTCGTCGGGCCGAGCGCTGCGCCCACCACGATGCCGAGCACGATGCTGATGATGGCGAGGACGATGGAGCCGATCCAGTATTTCGCCCGGTTGATGCGCCCATCGAACGACGTGAAGATATAGCTCAGGTCCATTGTGCTCTCCCCCCTTAACCCGCCGAGCTTGGCCGGGTCCCCTCTTGTAGAGCGGAAGGTTTGGTTTGCGAAGCCGCAACCGTTACAGGGCGGCATCTTCCTGTAAAGCGCCACGCGGGCCTAGCCTGTAGCGGTTTAGCCCGGCCGTCCCTTTGCTGGACCTCTAGGCGAGCGGGGCGTCGGCTGCTTGCCTGCCAAGCGGATCGGCCCCGTAGCGGTTCGGCCCTTGCGTTCCTTTCAGAATGCCGAGATCGATCAGCAGCCAGATGCTGATGCCGACCAATGCGAGGTCAAAGACCTGCGACACCATCGTGGGGTTGGCGGCATCGAACACGTTGAAAGTGTAGAGGAGATTGGACAGGATGAGCGGCACGATGCCGAACAGCGCGAGCGCCCCCGGTCTGTTCCGGTCCTGGAAGCGCTTCGCCATCACGGCATAGGTCGGATACATCAACGCCAGCGCCACCGCGATTGCGAGCTTGACCGCCGCGTCCGAGAGGCCGGCGCCCCATACGATCAGCAGCATGGCGACGATACCGGCGGCGCCGATCAGAAGGCTTCCGATCCAGTACTTCGCGCGGTTGATCCGCCCGTCCAGGCTGAAAAACAGGAAGGTCCAGTCCATGAGGCCCCCCGCGCGCCGCCTGCGCTAATCCCGCAGCAGTTCGTTGATGGAGGTCTTCGCGCGGGTGCGCTCGTCGACGGTCTTCACGATGACGGCGCAATAGAGCGAGGGGCCCGGCGATCCGTCTGGCAGCGGCCTGCCGGGACTCGCGCCCGACACCACGACGGAATAGGGCGGCACGCGGCCGTAGATAACTTCGCCGGTCATGCGGTTGATGATCTTGGTCGACTGGCCGAGATAGACGCCCATCGACAGCACCGAGCCTTCGCCGACGATCACGCCTTCGGCCACCTCCGCCCGCGCGCCGATGAAGCAATTGTCCTCGATGATGACCGGGTTCGCCTGCAGCGGCTCCAATACGCCGCCAATGCCGGCGCCGCCGGAAATATGCACATTCTTGCCGATCTGCGCGCAGGAGCCGACGGTCGCCCAGGTGTCGACCATCGTCCCGGTGTCGACCCGCGCGCCGAGATTGACGAAGCAGGGCATCAGCACCGCGCCCGGCGCGATATAGGCCGAGCGCCGCACCACCGCGCCCGGCACGACGCGGAAGCCTGCTTCCTTGAAGTCGCGGCTGCGCCAGTCGGCGAATTTCGTCGGCACCTTGTCCCACCACGAGCCGCCCTCTGGCGCCCCGTCGATCTTGTGCGGGTCGTGCAGACGGAAGGACAGCAGGATCGCTTTCTTCAGCCACTGATTGACGACCCAGTTGCCATCGGTCTTTTCGGCCACGCGCAGCTCGCCGCGGTCCATCAGCTCGAGGGTCTCGTCGACGGCGTCGCGCACCACGCCCTTGGTGTCCGGCGTGATCTCATGGGCGTGCTCGAACGCGCTCTCGATGAAGCTCTTGAGGTGGTCGTGCGTCATGCGGAAAAGCCCCGTCAGGTGAGACAGAAGGATGCGGCGCGCTTGTCCTGTGCCGGACGCTGTGCGGCGAGGCGTGCTGCGGTGGCGCTCAGGAACGGCGCGAGCTGCTCCGTGCGGTGGTCGATATAGGCCGGCAGCGTCGCCCAGGTGGCGATGGCCTGGTGCTCCGGATGCGGCGTCGCCGCCCCGTCCACGAGAACCGTCGTCATGCCGATCCGATGCGCAGCTTCGAGATTGTGCGGCAGGTCGTCGAACATGGCCGCAGCCGTCGCCGCGATGCCGTGCGCATTGGTGAAGCGCTCGTAGGCTTCCGCCATCGGCTTCGGATAGATGTATTCGAGCGCATGAATATCGAAGATATCCTCGAAATGATCGCTTAGCCCAAGCCGCGCTGCGACCGCTTCCGCGTGCTTGCGCGAGCCGTTGGTGAAGATGAATTTTCGCCCCGGAAGATTTGCGATGGCATCGCCGAGCTCCGGCGCCGCGGCAACGACGCTGAGATCGATGTCGTGCACATAGTCGAGGAAGCTATGCGGGCAAATATCGTGCAGCCGCATCAGCCCGGCGAGCGTGGTCCCATGCTCGTAGTAATAGCGCTCGCGGATCTTCTGCGCGTCCTCGTACGGGATGCCGAAGCTGTTGGCGATGAACTCGCCCATGCGGCGGTCGATCTGCGCGAAGAGATTGCAGTCCGCGGGGTAGAGCGTGTTGTCGAGATCGAACACCCAGGTCTCGACATGAGCAAAGCCGGATGTGGCGGCGGGCCGGGCCATGGTCACGCTTTCTTCGCGGTGCGCTTCAGGCGCCGCCGCTCGATCAGCGTTCCCGCGCCATGCTCGGTGAACAGCTCGAGCAAGACGGCATGCGGCACCTTGCCGTTCAAAATCACGACCGCTTCCACGCCTTCGGCGATAACGTCGAGGCAGCCTTCGATCTTGGGGATCATGCCCCCAGAGATCGTGCCGTCCGCGATCAGGGCTTCGGCCTCCTCAGTCGTGAGCGACTTCACGAGGTTGCCGTCCTTGTCGAGCACGCCCTCCACGTCGGTGAGCAGGAGGAGGCGTTTCGCCTTCAGTGCCGCGGCCAGCGATGCCGCGAATGTGTCGGCGTTGATGTTCAGCGTCTCTCCGTCGGGACCGACGCCGATCGGCGCGATCACGGGTATCAGGTCGGAGCCGATGATCACCTCGACGATATGCGGGTCGACATAAGCCGGCTCCCCGACGAAGCCGAGATCGATGATCTGCTCGATATTGGAATCGGGATCGCGCCGCCGCCGCTCCAGCTTCTTGGCGCGCATGAGATTTGCGTCCTTGCCGGAGATGCCGACCGCGCGGCCGCCCTGGCCGTTGATGGCGGTGACGATCTCCTTATTGACCGAGCCCGCCAGAACCATCTCGACCACCTCGACGGTCTCGCGGTCCGTGACGCGCAAACCGCCCTGGAATTCGCTGCGGATGTTGAGCCGGTCGAGGAGGAGGCCGATCTGCGGCCCGCCGCCATGCACAACGACCGGGTTCACCCCGGACTGCTTCAGGAGCACGATGTCGCGCGCGAAATTCTTGGCAAGCTCGGGATCGCCCATGGCATGCCCGCCATACTTCACCACCACGGTCTGCCGGTCGTAGCGCTGCATATAAGGCAGCGCTTCGGACAGCACCTTGGCGTGGGCGTGCACGGTCGCGAGAATCTCAGCCTGCTGCGCCGAAGGCTTCTTCAGCGCATGCCGGTCCTTGACGCTCGTTTGGGATGGTTTGGTCTTGGCCACGAGCGCGTTATAGCGGCGGCAAGCCTTGGCGTACAACGCTGATTGGGAAGGGGAGCTAGGCGGCAAGCACCGCGATGGCGGCGCGAAGCTCCGCAATGCCCATGCCCGTATGCGCCGACGTGACCAGCACCTGCGGGTAAGCCGCCGGACGCTTGGCAAGCTCGGCCTCGACTTTGGCGACTGTCTCCTCCAGCTCCGTCTTCTTCGGCTTGTCCGCCTTGGTCAGCACCGCCTGGTAGGACACCGCCGCCTCGTCGAGCAGGCTCATCGTTTCCTTGTCGTTAGGCTTGATGCCATGCCGGGCGTCGATCAGGACGAAAACGCGCTTCAATTCCCGGCGGCCTCTGAGATAGTCGCGGATCAGCCGCGTCCAGCCCCTCACCGCCACCTTCGAGGCGCGCGCATAGCCGTAGCCAGGCATGTCGACGAGGTAGATCTCGGCCTGGTGGCCGAGCGTGAAGAAATTGAGCTCGCGCGTCCGTCCGGGGGTGACGGAGACGCGGGCGAGGCTGGTCCGCCCCACCAAGGCATTGATAAGGCTCGACTTGCCGACATTGGAGCGCCCCGCGAACGCGATTTCCGGGCGTCCGTCGTCGGGCAGGCCGTCGATCGCGACGACGCCCTTCACGAACACGCAAGGCGCCTTGAACAGCGCCTCGCCGGCCGCAATCTCAGCGGTGGAAAAGCCGGCCTCACTTGTTGCGGTCATCAGCCCGCTCCTTTTCGGCCGGCATTAGAGCCGCGCGGACGCGGGTCTAGCCGCGCTCCGCCTCTTTCGGCGTCGCGCCCGGCTCGGCTTCCGTGGCGTCGGCGGCCTCCTCGGCGTCTGCCTTGGCGTTGACCCCGGCGCGCTTGGCCCGGCGCGCGCTTTTAGCGGCCTTCTTCTCCTTCACCTCGTCCGGCGTGGTTTCCTCCTCCACCTTGGGAGGCCGGAAGCCCATATTTTCGAGAAGCGGAATGTCCACGCCCTGGCGCCACATGATGACGGATTGCTGCAACACCGACAGGAGGTTGTTCCACGCCCAGTAGATCACGAGCCCCGCGGGGAAGCTCGCGAGCAGATAGGTGAAGAAAATCGGCATCCAGGCGAAGATCTTCTGCTGAATGGGGTCCGGCGGTGCCGGGTTCAGCTTCATCTGGAACCACATCGTGAGGCCCATGATGATCGGCCACGCGCCGATCATGAGGAACTCCGGCGGCTGCCACGGGATCAGGCCGAAAAGGTTGAAGATGCTGGTGGGATCAGGCGCCGAGAGGTCCTGGATCCAGCCGAAGAACGGCGCATGCCGCATCTCGATCGTGACGAACAGCACCTTGTAGAGCGCGAAGAAGACGGGGATCTGAACGAGGATGGGCAGGCAGCCCGACGCCGGGTTCACCTTCTCCTTTTTGTACATCTCCATCATCGCCTGCTGCATGCGCACGCGGTCGTCGCCGTAGCGCTCCTTCAGGCGCTGCATTTCCGGCGCCAGCTTCTTCATCTTGCTCATCGACACGTAGGACTTGTTCGCGAGCGGGAAGAGCACGAGCTTGATGAGCACGGTGACGATGAGGATCGACACGCCGAAATTGCCGACGAGCTTGTAGAAGAAGTCGAGCGCGTAGAAGAGCGGCTTGGTCAGAAAGTAGAACCAGCCCCAGTCGATCAGGAGATCGAATTTCGGGATTTCGTATTTCGCCGCGTAGCCGTCGACGACATTCACTTCCTTGGCGCCAGCGAACACTTGCCCCTTCACGTTGGCGGTGGCACCAGGCGCCAGCGTCACGCCCTCCATGAGGTAGTCGGTCTGGAAGCGGTCGCGGCCGCCGGTCATTGAGCCGGCGAACTTCGCATCGAAGGCCTTGCCCTGCTCCGGCACGATCACCGCGCCCCAATATTTGTCGGTGATGCCGAGCCAGCCGCTGCGGCTCTTGAACGTTTGCGGCGGATCCTCCGCGGCGTTCGCGTAGCTGATCTCTTGCAACCCGTCGTCGACGACGCCCGTCAGTCCTTCATGGATGATGTAGAACGCCGCCGAGTCCGGCCGCGCATGCCGCGAGACGAGACCGTAAGGATAGATGGTGACGGGCTCGGCGCCGTTGTTCACGACGCTATCGTCGAGCGTGAACATGTATTTCTCGTCGACCGTGATCGTGCGGGTGAAGACGAGGCCTTGGCCGTTGTCGTAGGTGAGCTTGAGCGGCGTGTCCGGGGTGAGCTTGGCGTTCGCTTCCGCGGTCCAGACCGTATCGGCGCCGGGGAGGGGGATATCCTGTCCGGGCGCGCCGACGAAACCATGCTCGGTGTAGTAGGCGCCCGGTGCGCCGGCCGGCGATAGCAGGACCACCTCCGGGCTATTTGGCTCGACGGTCTCGCGGTAGTCCTTGAGGACGAGATCGTCGAGGCGGGCGCCTTTCAGCGCGATCGAGCCGTGCACGCTCGGCGTATCGACGGCGACCCGCGGCGAGGCGCCAAGGACCTCTTGCCGTGTCGCTGCGGCGGCGGCTTCGCTCGGCAGTGACGGTGCGGCGGTTCCGGGGGAAGCGGGTGTCGTCGTCTCTGCGCCGGGCTTTTGTGGCCCTTGCTGCGTGACCTTCTGCTGCGGCGTGTCGGGCTTCTCCTGCTCCGGCACGAAGTAGAACTGCCAAGCGAACAGCACGACCATCGACAGGACGATGGCAAGAATGAAATTACGGTTGTTCTCGTCCATGTCCGTCCAGCTCTTGTCCGTTCAGTCGGCGCCGGTGCTAAAGGCCAACAATGCGGGGAAAGAAATCAGCGCTTCTTCGCGGCGGCGGGCTTATGCACCTTCGCGAGCGCGCGTGTCAGATCCTCGGTCAGCGCGGTGAAGGGCCCTTGTAGCGTGCCGGCCCGCGCGATCAAAACATAATCATAGCCTTTCGTGGCGTGTGCCGGTGCGACAAGCCGCACCGCTTCCTTCAGGCGCCGCCTTGCCCGGTTCCGCACGACCGCGCTCCCGAGCGCCTTGGTGGCCGTGAAGCCGAAGCGCGCGACATTTTCGCCTATTTGGCTGGCATCTTGGCGCGCACGCGCTTGCAAGAGCAGCGAGGGTGTGTTGCAGCGGGCACCGCCGCGCACATGAAGAAATTCGTTGCGATTTTGCAGGCGTCCGATGACCGTCACCCTAGGCGAAGGGCGCGTCTGGCCCGGATGGCTCAAGCCGACAGGCGCTTGCGTCCCTTGGCTCTGCGCCTTGCGAGCACCTTCCGGCCGGCCTTGGTCGCCATGCGCGCGCGAAAGCCGTGCCGCCGCTTGCGGACGAGTCTCGAGGGCTGGTAAGTGCGCTTCACGGGAATTCTCCAAGGCTTGCAAAGATTGGCGGCTTATAAGGGGGCAGGGGCGGCAAGTCAATGCGCCGCGCTGCCGATTCCGGCCAGTTACCGCTCCCTATCACTTCTGCTGACGGGCCATCACATGCGCGGGAAAGCTTGTTCCACCGCCTCGCAATAGGCCTACGTTCTGCTCCATCGAGCGAGGAGATGTCATATGGCGACGGCGGCGGAGAGGAGGGGGGCAGCGGCGTGGCTGAAACGCCTATGGCCGCTTCTCTTGATCGCGGCAGCAGGCGTGCTGGTCCTTTCCATGGGCTGGCACCATTATCTGAGCCTCGAAGTGCTGGCCGAGCGCCGCGAGACTTTGCGCGCGTTCATCGCCAGCCACTGGCTGCTTTCCGTCTTCGCCTTCATCGCCATCTATGCCGTCAGCGTCGCGCTTTCCTTGCCGGGCGCGGCGGTCCTCACCCTTGCCGGCGGCTTTTTGTTTGGCTGGCTTCTCGGCGGGATCCTCTCCATCGTCGGCGCAACGCTGGGTGCAACCGGAATCTTCCTCATCGCGCGCACAGCGCTGAGCGACGTGCTCGCGGCGCGCGCCGGCCCCTGGCTCGCGCGCTTGCGCGACGGCTTCCGCGAGGACGCCTTCAATTATTTGCTGTTCCTTCGCCTCGTCCCGATTTTCCCGTTCTGGCTCGTCAATCTGGCGCCTGGCCTTCTCGGCGTTGGCCTCGGCACCTACGTCGCGGCGACCGTGCTCGGCATCATTCCGGGCACGTTTGCCTTTTCGCTTGCCGGCAGCGGCCTCGACAGTCTGATCGCCGCGCAGCAATCCGTACACGAATCCTGCCTTGCCAAGATGGGCCCGGATGCTCAAGAGTCCTGTCCCTATGCACTCGATCCGGGGGCGCTGCTGACACCGGAGTTGATTGCAGCCTTGGTCGCGCTAGGGGTCGTCGCGTTGATCCCGGTGCTGATCAAGCGCTTTAGGCGGGGGCCCTCCGCCTGATGGAACGGGGGATGGGGGAGATGGAAGAGGTTCTGCAGCCCGACCTCTGCGTGATCGGTGCGGGTTCGGGCGGCCTCTCGGTCGCCGCGGCGGCGGCGCAGTTCGGCGTTCCCGTCGTCCTCATCGAGAAGGGCCGCATGGGCGGCGACTGCCTGAACTATGGCTGCGTCCCCTCCAAATCGCTCCTTGCCGCCGCCAAGCGCGCCGACGCCGTGCGCACCGCGTCCGCCTTCGGTGTCGACGTCATCGAGGCGCAGCTCGATCATCGCGGCATTCACGATCATGTTCACGGCGTGATCGCGGCCATCGCGCCGAACGATTCCGTGGAGCGCTTCACCGGCCTTGGCGTGCGTGTGATCCAAGCCAAGGCGAGCTTCCTCGACAAGAACACGGTCGAGGCCGGCCGCGTGTTAATACGTGCGCGCCGCTTCGTGATCGCGACCGGTTCGTCGCCTGCGATCCCGCCGATCCCCGGTCTCGACGAGATTCCCTATTTCACCAACGAGACCATCTTCGACATCTCCGAACGCATGCAGCATTTGATCGTGCTCGGTGGCGGACCGATCGGCATGGAGCTCGCGCAGGCCCATCGCATGCTCGGCGCCCATGTCACCATCATCGATGCCGGCGACTTCCTCGCCCGCGAGGATCCCGAAGCCGTCGCCGTCATCACGCGGCGTATGGAGGAGGGGCAGGTCATGCTGCGCTCGGGCGTCCGCGTCGAGCGCGTGGAGCGCGCGGTGCAGGGGCTAGCGGTGCATCTGCAGATGAACGGCGACACCGAGATCATCAAGGGCACGCATCTCCTCGTCGCCACGGGGCGCAAGCCCAACTTCAAGGCGCTCGGCCTCGATCGCGCCGGCATCAAGCACAGCGACGCCGGCATCAAAGTCAACGAGCAGCTCAAGACCTCCAACCGCCGCGTCTACGCCATCGGCGACGCGGTCGGCGGCGCCCAATTCACCCACCTCGCCAACCATCATGCCGGCATCGTCATCCGCAACGCGCTGTTCCGGCTGCGGCCGAAGGCGAGCGCCGCCATCATCCCGCGCGTCACCTACACCGGGCCGGAGCTTGCCCAGGTGGGCATGACCGAGGCCGAGGCGAAGAAGCGCTATCGCCGCTTGCGCATCCTGCGCTGGCCGTTCACCGAGAACGACCGCGCGCAGTGCGAGCGCGACACCGAGGGCTTCATCAAGGTGGTCACGCGGCCGAACGGGCGCATCCTCGGCTGCACCATCGTCGGGCCTCATGCCGGCGAGCTGATTCAGCTTTGGGTGGTGGCCATGACCAAGGATATGAAGGTCGGCGAGCTTATGAACTTCGTGCTGCCCTATCCGACCTTTTCCGAGATCTCCAAGCGCGTGGCGCTCACCTATTACCAAGGCACCGTCACCAAGCGCTGGCTGCGCGCCATTATTTCTTTCCTCCGCAAATTTGGCTGAGAAGCGGGTCTCAACGTCCCCTTTCGCGCGACCCCCAACACCCCGGTTTTCTGCTAAGATCGGCCCGATCACTCTCCCAAGCGGCGGAACTTGCCCCCTGTGAACGACATTTCGACAAGCGTTTTGGAGCGTTCCGATCCGCCCCCTCGCGCGCCCGGGCTCTCCGCCAAGCTCCTGCTGCTGACGATCCTCTTCGTGATGCTGGCCGAAGTGCTCGTCTTCGTGCCGTCGATCTCGAATTTCCGCCGCCAATGGCTGGAGGAGAGACTGGCGGCGGCGCAGATCGCCTCGCTTGCGGCCGCCGCGGCGCCCGGCGGCCAGCTTCCCAACTCTCTGCGCGACGAAGTCCTCGCCAAGGCCATGGTGAAGGGCATTGCGGTCAAGAGCGCACACGCGCGCCAGCTCGTGATCGAGATGGACATGCCGGCCGAGATCGACGCGTCTTACGAT
>DASQLK010000109.1:0-4621 GCA_035630055.1 Methyloceanibacter sp.
CGGCCCTCCTGCTGCCGAGCATGGCGCAGGCCGAGATCAAAGACCGCACGCTGCGCTTCGCTTTCCAGAACGCGCAGGAGCACCCGCAAGGGCAGGGTGCCAAGAAGTTCGCCGACATCGTCGAGCAGAAGAGCGGCGGCAAGATCAAGGTGCGCTTGTTTCCCTCAGGACAGCTGGGCGGCGACCTGCAGACGGTCTCGGCTCTACAGGGAGGCACGATCGACCTCACCGTCCTGAACGCGGGGCTGCTCGTTGGCCAGGTGAAGGAGTTCGGACTGTTCGATCTGCCGTTCCTGTTCGCGAGCGGCAAGGAGGCCGATGCGGTCGTTGACGGGCCGTTCGGCCGCAAGCTTGCCGATCTGCTGCCGGCCAAGAATCTGATGTCCCTCGGCTATTGGGAACTCGGCTTTCGAAACCTGACCAACAGCCGCCGGCCGGTGACGAAGCTGGAGGAAATTCAAGGGCTCAAAGTGCGGGTCGTGCAGTCGCCGCTCTATATCGATTTGTTCAATACCCTCGGCGCCAATGCCGTGCCCCTGCCCTTCCCGGAACTCTATACCGCGCTCGAGCAGAAGACCGTCGACGGGCAGGAGAATCCGGTCACGCTCATCAACACCTCGAAGTTCTACGAGGTGCAGAAGCACCTGACCCTGACGCGCCACACCTACAATCCGCAGATCGTGGTTTTCTCAAAAAGAGTGTGGGATCGCCTCGACGCCGACGAGAAGAAGCTGATCGAGGACGCCGCGCAGGAGGCACGGACCTTCCAACGCGAGTTCTCGCGTGAGCAGGAAACCAAAGCCCTCGAGGCCGTCAAGGCCGCCGGCATGCAGGTCGTGGAGCTGTCGGCGGCAGAGGTGACGCGCATCCGCGAGAAGGTGCAGCCCGTGATCAAGAAGTTCTCCGAAGGCGTGAATGAAGCCACCGTCAAGGAGCTCTACGCGGAGATCGAGAAAGCCCGCGCGATGAAGTGAGGTCGACGTCGCGAGATTTCGCGGTCACCGGGAGCGGAAGGGGACGGTCATGCCCATGGTTATCGTTAAGCTCGTCGCTGCGGCGCTCCTTCTCGGCAGCGGACTCGCGCACCTCACCGACGCGCACGCCCAGGTCCAGACGCGCACGCTCAGGTTCCCCTCGGCCAGCAACAAGGGGCACCCCCAGGTTCAGGGCGTGGAGAAGTTTGCCGAGCTCGTGTCCCAGAAGAGCGGCGGAAAGATAACGGTGCGGCCGTTTCCCGGCGGGACGCTCGGGCCCGACCTGCAGGTCGTGTCGGCCATGCAGGGCGGCACGATCGACCTCAACGTCATGAACGCGAGCCTCTTGGCCGGCAATGTGAAGGAGATGGCGGTCCTCGACTTCCCCTACCTGTTCGACAATGCCGGAGAGGCCGACGCGGTCATCGACGGCGTGATCGGCAAGAAACTGATCGATAAGCTGCCGGCGAAGGGCCTCGTCGGCTTGGCCTATTGGGACCTCGGCTTCCGTGAGATGCACACCCGCAGCAAGCCCATCGCCAAGGCCGATGATCTGCGCGGCCTCAAGATGCGCGTCATCCCGACTCCGATCTATGTCGACTTCATGAATGCGACCGGCGCCAACGCCGTGCCGATGCCGTTCACCGAAACCTACACCGCCTTGGAGCAGGGGGCGATCGACGGCATGACCAACCCGCTCCTGAACATCCCGGACGGGAAATACAACGAGGTCTCGAAGCACCTCACCCTGACCAACCACATGTATACGCCGCAGATCGTCATCGCGAGCAAGCGCACGTGGGACAAGCTCTCCGAGGAGGAGCGCAAAATTCTGCAGGACGCGGCCACCGAGACGACCGCTTTCCAGCGCAAGGTGGCGCGGGACGAGGCGGCGAAGGTGCTCGACCAGCTCAAGAAGTCCGGGATGGCGGTCCACGAGCTTGCGCCGGAGGAAGTGGCCAAGCTGCGCGAGAAGGCGCAGCCGGTGATCCAAAAATACACGAAGGAACTCGGCGAGGAGTTCGTCGCGGAGTTGAAGGCAGAGATCGAGAGGGTCAGGGCGAAGAAGTAAATGGGCGAGCGCTGGCTCGACGCCCGCGGCTTCCCGACGTCGAGGCTTTGGAGCGGAGAATGCGCCAATCGGCGTCCCAGCCGGACGCGGCGGCTGGCGGGGGCAGGTGGACGTGCCGCGGCCTTCGGACAGGAGCGCGCAATCGCAGCGAGGAGTGATTGATGGAGACGACGCCTTACGAGTTCGTCCAGCGTGACCGCAGTCAGCACCCGCCGGCTCTCACGCCGACTTACAAGACGACAGTGCTGCGCTCCCCCCGCATTCCGCTTTGGTCCCTGCAGAATTCCCTATCCGAGATCACGGGTCCGACGTTTCGCCGAGACGAACTCGGTCCTGTGGATCACGACCTCATCCTGAACTACGCCCAAGGGGGTGAGCCGATCGGCGAGCGGATCGTCGTTCACGGCCGGGTGATCGACGGAGACGAACGGCCGGTCCCCAACACGCTTGTGGAGGTCTGGCAAGCGAATGCCGGCGGCCGCTACCGGCACGTCAACGACCGCTACCTCGCTCCCGTCGATCCGAATTTCGGCGGCTGCGGTCGCACCCTCACGGACGAGCACGGATACTACTTCTTCCGCACGGTCAAACCTGGCGCCTATCCCTTCCGCAATTACGTCAATTCTTGGCGTCCGGCGCATATCCATTTCTCGGTCTTCGGCTCCGGCTTTGCGCAGCGCTTGATCACGCAGATGTATTTCGAAGGCGATCCGCTGCTGACCCATGATGTCATTGCCGGCACGATCCCCGATGCCGATGCGGTGCAGCGGCTCGTCGCTCCCTTGGATCTGAACGCGGCCGTGCCGCTCGATTGCCTGGCTTATCGATTTGACATCGTGCTGCGGGGACGGCGCTCCACCTTGTTCGAAAACAAGCTGCAGGGGAACTAAGGCATGCTTCCGCGCATCTCCTCGCTGAAAGAGACCCCGTCGCAGACCGCCGGCCCTTATGTCCATATCGGGCTTATCCCGCATCAAGCCGGCTTCGATATTTTCGAGAAGAACTTCTCGAACGTGCTGGTCTCGCCCAAGACAGCCGGGGAACGGATCGTGATCGAGGGCCGCATCTTCGACGGCGCCGGCGCCCCGGCCCGCGACGTGCTCGTGGAGATCTGGCAGGCGAACGCAGCCGGCCGCTATGGGCATGAAGCTGACCGGCAAGACGAAAAGGCAATCGACCCCAGCTTTCGCGGCTGGGGTCGGACAGGCACGGATTTCAAGACCGGCCTCTATCGCTTCGAGACGGTGAAGCCGGGCTCGGTCGTCGGCCGGCGCGGTCATCGGCCGATGGCGCCGCACGTGAATGTCTGGCTTGCGGCGCGCGGCATGAACATCGGCCTCGCGACCCGCATGTATTTTTCGGACGAGGCGGACGCGAACGCCAACGATCCGGTCCTCAACATCATCGAGCAGCCGTCTCGGCGCGAGACTCTGATCGCGCGCCGCGAAGCCCGTGACAACGGCGTGTGTTACGTGTTCGATATCCATCTCCAAGGCGACCGGGAAACGGTGTTCTTCGATGTCTGAAAAAGCGAGTGCTACCATGAGGCCAGTCATCATCGCCGTGGCCATCACCGGCTCCGTCCCCCGCAAGCGCGATAACCCGGCCGTCCCGGTCACGCCCGCCGAGCAGATCGAGTCGACCCAGCAGGCTTACGAGGCCGGCGCGGCTCTGGTGCATATCCATGTGCGCAACGACGACGAGAGCCCCTCGTCCGATCCGCAGCGTTTCGCTGAAGTACAAGCGGGCATCGCGAAACACTGCCCGGGCATGATCATTCAGTTCTCGACGGGAGGCCGGGGCCGCGATCCTTCACAGCGAGGGAGCGCCCTTTACCTTCGCCCCGACATGGCCTCGCTCTCCACCGGGTCGGTGAATTTTCCGACCATCGTCTACGAGAATTCCGCTGCTTTTGTCGAGGAGCTCGCCACGACGATGAAGGAACACGCGGTGCTTCCGGAGATCGAGGTGTTCGATCTTTCGCACCTGCATGGCGCCAAGCGTCTCGCCGACGCCGGCGTGATGAGCGAGCGCCCGCACGTGCAGTTCGTCATGGGCGTCAAGAACGCGCTGCCCGCCCAGGAGCACCTGCTCGACATCCTCCTCGGTGAGCTGAAGCGGGTGCTCCCCAAGGCGACCTGGACGGCAGCCGGGATCGGACGCCATCAGGCCGAGGTCATGCAATGGGCTCTCGCCCGCGGCGCCGATGCGATCCGCACCGGTCTTGAGGACAACGTACGGGCCTCCAAGGACCGGCTCGCCGAGAGTAACGCCGAATTGGTCGGCTTCGCTGCCGAAGCGATCGCAGGGGCGGGTCGGCGCGCCGCAACGACATCGGAAGCAAGAGAGCTCCTCGGGCTGCGGCCGAGCTGATGTCTCCCGCCGCAGGTGCTTGAAACGTCAATCACTGCCTCTGACGGTCAAGTCCGCTCGCTCCGGCCCTCGCGGACGATGTCCAAGAACCGCCGCAGGAAGCGCTCCATCACGCCGAGCGCGCGGTCGATCTCGCCGTCGGACGGACCCGGCGGCTCGGCGGCGCGCGGCGCCGGGCGCGGTGCGGCGGGCTTGTCGGCCT
>DASQLK010000110.1:0-2732 GCA_035630055.1 Methyloceanibacter sp.
CATGCCGCGCAGCGTCTGCGTGATGAGCGCGGAAAGATCGCCCGTCTCCTGCAACGATTTGGTCGTCGATTTCCGCATCTTGCGGCGCTGCCGCGACAGCACCACCCAGGCGACGGGCATGAAGAGCAGGATCAGGACCGAGAAGCGTGCATCCATGTAGAACATCGTGGCGGTCAGGATGACGATCTTGAGATAGCTCTCGCCGAGCGTGACGAGGGAGCGGCTCGCGGTCTGCCGGATGAGGTTGGCGTCATTGAGAAAGCCGGACAGCAGCCTGCCGGAATGCACGTTCTGAATCCAACTGAGGTCGGCACGGGCAAGCTTGCCGAACATCTGGATGCGCAGATCGGCAACGAAGCGGTGGCCGAGAAAAGCGACCGTCACGTCGGCCACGTATTCGGCGATGGCCTTGATCACGGTGACCACGACGATGCCGATCGTGATCCAGTAGATCATTTGGGCATTCTTGCCGACGAAGACGTCGTCCGCGGTTCTCTGGATCAGAAACGGAATGGCACCGGTGGTCGCCGCCGTCAGCAGCATGGCCACGCTCGCGATGATGAGGACGCCGAGCCGGGGACGCAGATGCTCCTTCCAGATCCGGCGCAGGATCTCGCCGGTGGAATAGTTCGCCTGCAACTCATCACCGCCCCGCGTGATGGTCTCGACGTCCCTGAACATGTTATCTTTCAAGGGCTTCCCCGATTGGCGCGACGGCGCCCGGCCGCTGTTCTGGCTGCTGCCGCCCTTCTAGCACGGCCACCCCGGAGCCTCTAAGGCCAAAAACCTAGGCCGAAACGGCTAGTCTGCCGCACCCGCCACGCCCATGTCGGGGTCGAGCAAACGGTGCAGATGTACGATGAAATACCGCATATGCGCGTCGTCCACGGTGCGGTGCGCCGCGTCCTTCCAAGCATCGTAGGCTTGCGCGTAATTCGGATAGATCCCGACGATATCGAGGCCTTTGAGGTCCGCGAACTCCAGCCTGTCGAGCGATGTGAGTTCGCCGCCGAACACCAGATGCAAAAGTTGCTGGCCCTGGGATTTTGCCCTCGCTGTCATAACTTCTCCGCCCCTTCGCTTACGGTAGGCGACTGTGCCGAATGCCGCGCTAGAGGTCTATGCGACTTGTGCGTTCGATGACCGCAGCATGAAGCCCCGGCGGGGCGGCGATGATGCTCGTGAAGCGCGGCTCGTCCTGATTATAGGCGAGCGCCCGGCCATGATGATCGGTGATGATGCCGCCGGCTTCCTCCAGGATGAGCTGGGCTGCCGCGATATCCCATTCGCTCTTTCCCGATAGCGAGATCGTAGCGTCTGCGCGCCCGCACGCGACGAGAGCGATGCGATACGCCACGGAGTTCACCCAGGCGGACCTCACTTCCGGCCAGGGCTCTTTCCAGATGCGCTTTTTGAAGAGGCCGCCGCTTGCGATGATGTAAGCGCCATCGAGCGCGTCCTTGGCGCTCACATGGATGCGCTCGCCGTTGAGATAGGCACCCGCGCCACGAACCGCGTGGAAGAACTCTTTCTTGGCGGGGTTGTAGACGACAGCGGCAACGGGAGCGCCGTCCTCGACAAGCGCGGCGGAGACCGTCCACTCCGGCACGTGGCGGAGGAAGGAACTGGTGCCGTCGATCGGATCGATGACCCATACCCGGCGCGCCATCAGGCGCTTGCGGTCGTCCTCGCATTCCTCGGAGAGCCAGCCATAACCCGGCCGCGTCGTCGTCAGGTCGAGCTTGAGCGCGGCATCGACGGCAAGGTCCGCCTCGCTGACCTCACTGCCGTCAGGCTTTTTGTTGACGAGAATCTGCTGCCGAAAATAGGTGAGCGCGAGGTCGCCGGCATCCTGCACCGCTTGGCGGAGCAGCGCGTCGTCCTCTTCGAGCGTCGGCAGCGTGCGGTTATCAGTAGCGTGGGTCGTGTCGGCCATGCGGCGGAAAGACTTTCTCAACCATAATGGAAACTGGCGGCCGCATACGATCCGTTAAGTACGTCCGTTAAGCGCTTCGCCAGTCGTCTGTGGCAACATCACGGCAATTGAGGCAGCCAGAAGGCCGCCGGGAAGCTAACAGCAAGGCGTCACACGGCCCGGAGCATCGCTCCGGGCCGCTTGCGTTGTGGCCCGAAGGAAGTGGCGGCGCAACCCGGCTAAAGCAGGGCGCCAAGAAACATATCCAAGAGAATTGCGGCAAGGACGAGCAGGCCAAAATCGCGGTTGGAGCGGAAGCGCATGAGGCAATTATCGGGATCGTCGATGTCGAGCGTGATGACCTGCCACGCAAGCTGAGCGGCGGCCACCGCCATACCGACAAGAAAAACCGTGCCGGCGTCCGCACCCAACCCCGCCGCGGTAATACAGAGCCACGCAATGCCGTAGAGGGCAGCCAGCCAAAGCTTGGTGGCGTCACCGAATTTGAGCGCCGTCGACTTGAGGCCGAGGATGCCGTCGTCCTCTCGGTCCTGATGGGCGTAGATCGTGTCGTAGCCGATCGTCCAGGCGACCGCGCCGGCATAAAGCAAGATCGCAGGCCAATCGACGCGGCCATGCACCGCCGCATAGCCCATGAGCGCACCCCAACTGAAAGCAAGGCCGAGGACTGCCTGGGGCCAGTCGCTGAAACGCTTTACGAGCGGATAGAGCGCGACGATTGGCAGCACCGCGATGCCGAGCGCGATCGTCAGCGTATTGAAGTTCAATAGCACGACAAAGCCGATCAGGCAGAGCG
>DASQLK010000111.1:0-4053 GCA_035630055.1 Methyloceanibacter sp.
CGCCTCCTCAACGGCCGGCATGAAGGCGCCGGGCATGATCACGGCGTCGGTGTGGGTGCGAAGGCGGGAATAGGCCTCATAGTAGACCGGCGTGCGCTCGCGCAGCCTCACGATGGGCTGCAGATGCAGATCGATGCGACCGCGGTCGATCGCCTCGCGCACGAGCGCGATTATATCGTCTTCCTCGACACGCTCGTCGAGAGTGAGGTCGACCGGGGCGTCGTCCACCGCGACGGGCGCATCCTCCTCGGCGAACATCTCCACGATTTCCGCGCTTATGGCCTCGACGACAATCGGCTCGGCCGTGTCCACATCCGGCGAAGGCTCGGCCGTGCCTTCCTCTGCGGCGTCCATCGCCTCATCGAGGTCGGGGGCGTCCTCCCAGACACTGCTTAGCGGGCTGTCATCGAGAGTGCCCGCATCGTCCTCGCTCGTCTCGGCTTCTTCCCGCTCAACGATCGATTCCTGGTCGAGCGGCTCGGCTGCTGCCGGCCTCGCCATGTCCACAAGCTCCGCAGCCGCGGCGATCGCCGGGCCCGGCGCGCCCATAAGCTCGCGGCTCAGCTGCGTGATGAGAGTCTCGAGGCTCTTCAAGTCGGTCGTGATCTTACTGCGCTGGGTCCGGGCTTCATCTTCCAGATCGCCGCGCAGGCTCTCCAGCCGCTCTTGAATCGTCTTCAATTCGTTCGATAATTGCTCGACCTTTGCCATACCGGTCGCGAGGTCAGGCCCGCCGATCTCGGCCACGGTCAGATCCAGCCGCTCGACCCGGTCGGTGAGAAGATCGAGCCGGGCCACGTCGTCCTCGACCTGGTCGATCCGCTGCAAATCGGTATCGATGATTTCAATGGCTTGCTCGACGTCGTTCAGGCGACCCGTGACCGAGCCGCTGCGCGCCGACCGCGTCACCACGAAGTGCGAGGACGCCATGACCATGAAGAGGGCCGAGGCCGCGATCGCCGCAGCCATCACCTCGATCCGGGAATGGACGACGAGGCCGGCGGCAAAGGCCGTGGCCGTGATCGCCATGGCGATGAGCACCACTATGTCGATAAGAACCAGCCCGGCAGGCATGGTCTGGCGATTAACGGCCATGTCGAATGAACTTCCGCATCGTTGCCCCCTTGAACGCGAAAATCATGCTGCGATAGGCCCTATCGTGCAACCGAATTTGGGCAATCCGATAGCGGCGCCCCCAGTTGGCAGCATTCTTGTCCGTTCCTTGCATCGTAGCGGCTCCGTCTTGACCAGGCTGACGGCGGCCAGTACAAGCAGCGAGTTAGCACTCCTCTAAAAAGAGTGCCAAAGCGCGGCACCCCATACCATACGGAGCGAGATCCATGAAGTTTCGTCCATTGCACGATCGAGTCGTGGTGAAGCGGCTCGAAGAGGACACCAAGACCAAAGGCGGCATCATCATCCCCGACACGGCGGCCGAGAAGCCCCAGACCGGCAAGGTCGTGGCGGTCGGACCGGGCGCCCGCGGCGAAGACGGCAAGCTACAGGCCATGGAAGTGAAGGCCGGCGACAAGGTCTTGTTCGGCAAATGGTCGGGCACAGAGGTCAAGATCGACGGCGATGAACTCCTGATCATGAAGGAGTCCGACATCATGGGCATTTTGAGCTGATTTCTACGACCGAGCGGCGCTAACGCGCTGCACCCCCCTAGCCGCGCCACCGGACAGAAGGTGACGCCGCGGCAAGCTCAACCAAGGAGCATATCTAGATGGCAGCTAAAGACGTAAGATTTGCCGCCGACGCGCGCGAGCGCCTTTTGCGCGGCGTCGACATCCTCGCCAACGCGGTGAAAATCACCCTCGGCCCCAAGGGCCGCAACGTCATCATCGAAAAATCGTTCGGCGCCCCGCGCTCCACCAAGGACGGCGTCACCGTGGCCAAGGAGATCGAGCTCGAGGATAAGTTCGAGAACATGGGCGCGCAGATGCTGCGCGAGGTCGCGTCGAAGACAAACGACACGGCCGGCGACGGCACGACGACCGCGACGCTCCTGGCTCAGGCCATCGTGCGCGAAGGGTTGAAGTCGGTGGCCGCGGGCATGAACCCGATGGACGTGAAGCGCGGAATCGACAAGGCCGTGAAGGACGTCATCGAGGACATCAAGAAAAGCTCGAAGAAAGTCAGCGGCTCCGCCGAAATCGCACAGGTCGGCACAATCTCCGCCAACGGCGAGAAGTCGATCGGCGACATGATCGCCAAGGCGATGCAGAAGGTCGGCAACGAGGGCGTGATCACGGTCGAGGAAGCCAAGAGCCTCGAGAGCGAGCTCGAAGTCGTCGAGGGCATGCAGTTCGACCGCGGCTATATCTCTCCCTATTTCATCACCAATGCGGAGAAGATGGTCGCCGATCTCGAGAACCCGTACATTCTGATTTACGAGAAGAAGCTGTCGGGCCTGCAGGCGATGCTCCCGCTGCTTGAGTCGGTGGTGCAGTCGGGCCGTCCGCTGCTCGTCATCGCGGAAGACGTCGAAGGCGAGGCGCTCGCGACGCTCGTTGTGAACAAGCTCCGCGGCGGCCTGAAGGTCGCGGCCGTGAAAGCGCCGGGCTTCGGCGATCGCCGCAAGGCCATGCTGCAGGATATCGCCGTCCTGACCGGTGGCGAGGTGGTGTCCGAGGACCTCGGCACCAAGCTCGAGAACGTGACCATCAACATGCTCGGCAAGGCGAAGAAGGTCGTCATCACAAAGGATGACACCACGATCGTCAACGGCGCCGGCAAGAAGCCCGACATCGAAGCTCGCGTCGGGCAGATCCGGCAGCAGATCGAGGACACCTCCTCAGACTATGACAAAGAGAAGCTGCAAGAGCGTCTCGCCAAGCTCGCCGGCGGCGTTGCCGTCATCAAGGTCGGCGGCGCAACGGAAGTCGAAGTGAAAGAGCGCAAGGATCGCGTCGAGGACGCTCTCAATGCGACCCGTGCGGCCGTCGAGGAAGGCATCGTTCCCGGCGGCGGCGTCGCCCTCCTCTGGGCCTCGAAGTCCCTCAAGACCAAAGGCATCAACGAGGACCAGGAGGCCGGCATCAATATCGTACGCCGCGCCTTGCAGGCTCCGATCCGGCAGATCGCCGAGAATGCCGGTGTCGAAGGCTCGATCGTGGTCGGCAAGATTCTGGACCAGAAGTCCGCATCTTATGGCTATGACGCCCAGACCGGCGAGTATGGCGATCTCATCCAGAAGGGCATCATCGATCCCGCCAAGGTCGTGCGCACGGCGCTGCAGGATGCGGCTTCCGTGGCCGGCCTGCTCGTGACCACCGAGGCCGGTGTCGCCGAGTCGCCGAAGAAGAAGGACGATCACGCCCACATGCCTCCGGGCGGCATGGGCGGCATGGACATGATGTAAGCCGCGCGGCTTTGCCGCATCGGTTTCAAATTGGGTCTAGGCGCCTGCGGAGTCCGCTCCGCAGGCGTTTCTTTTTGGCGGCGCTGCCGCGAAATTTCCCATAGTCACAACGTGTTCGGCGCGGTAACGCTTACCGAACCGTAATTTCTCACGCGTCACGCTTCCCCCTAGATTGAGCGCGTCGCCGGCTCCGACCGGCCTTTGGAGCTGCTCGCGCATGGCGAATTTCCGCACCTCGGCACGCGACTTCGCGCGCATCGCATTTCCCTATTTCCGCTCCAAGGATCGCTGGTGGGGTCGCGGCCTGCTGATCACCGTGATTGTACTGCAACTGTTCCAGGTGTGGCTCGAGGTGCAGTTCAACACTTGGTACAAGGATTTCTACAACGCGCTGCAAGAGAAGAACTGGGACGTCTTCATCAACCAGTTCGGCGTGTTCACCGTCCTCGCCATCCTTTTCATCGTCAGCGCGGTCTATCAACTCTATCTGCAGCAATGGCTGCAGATACGATGGCGGACGTGGCTGACCGACAGCTATCTCGGCCGCTGGCTGAGCGGCGGTACGCATTACCGGATGCGGCTGAAGGGCGACCAGGTCGATAACCCCGATCAGCGCATCGCGGACGACATTCGCCTCTTCGTCAATTCGACGCTCGACATCGGCATCGCCCTGCTGGGCTCGGTCGTGA
>DASQLK010000112.1:0-3166 GCA_035630055.1 Methyloceanibacter sp.
TTGGTGCCGAAGTAGAAGATGTGTCCGACCTCAATGCCGCGCGCCGACACGCGCTTGTCGGCGGGGATCGCGTCATAGGCGGCCGGCTCGTGCTTCTCGGAGGTCGCTGCGTAAAGCGAGGTCCACCTACCGACGATCTGCTTCAAGTCCGGCACGCTGCCGAAGTCGATCGCCTCGTCTGGTGCATCGAAACCGAGATAGTCGCGATGGCAGAACACCTCGCTCTCGCCGGTCTCGGCAAGGATGATGAACTCGTGGCTGAGATCGCCGCCAATCGGACCTGTGTCGGCCGCCATGGGGATCGACTTCAAGCTCATGCGCGCAAAGGTGCGCAAATAGGCGACGAACATCTTGTTGTATGATTTGCGCGCGTCCTGGGCGGTGAGATCGAAGGAGTAAGAATCCTTCATGAGGAATTCGCGGCCGCGCATGACGCCGAAGCGCGGCCTGATCTCGTCGCGGAACTTCCACTGGATATGGTAGAGGATGCGCGGCAGGTCCTTGTAGGATTTCACGCCGGCGCGGAAGATCTCGGTGATGAGCTCCTCGTTGGTGGGCCCATAAAGCATCTCGCGCTCGTGGCGGTCGGCGATGCGCAGCATCTCCTTGCCGTAATCCTCATAGCGCCCGCTCTCGCGCCAGATCTCGGCCGGCTGGATGGTCGGCATCAGAAGCTCGAGCGCGCCGGCCCGGTCCTGCTCCTCGCGGACGATCGCTTCGATCTTCGCGAGCACGCGATAGCCTAAGGGAAGCCAAGAATAGATTCCTGCGCTCGACTGCCGGACCATGCCCGCACGCAACATCAGGCGGTGGGACGCGATCTCCGCCTCTTTCGGATCGTCGCGCAGGATCGGAAGGAAGTAGCGGCTTAGGCGCATGAGCAACTTTAAGTGGTTGATAGTAGGACGGAAGCCGGTAGCCGCCCATCTCGCCATGCCTGCGGCAGCAGGTTGTTTCCCGCCGCCGGCCCCGTGGCCGGGCTAATACCTTATTTTCGCTGCGCTTCGCAATGCCGGTCGCCGCGGAAGACGCCGTTCGGCGTCAATTCGCCTTGAACGGAAACTCTCGCCTCTATGCTGTCGCGTTGACAGCACAAATATGCGGCGACCCGCCACAAGGGTGGTGACAATTTGGCGCGGGTGGGCTAGTGTCCGGCCACAACGTGATGAGAGTCGGGACCGGAATGATCTCGGTGTCATGCGTTGAGATTGGACCAGGTCCAAGTCTTGGGAGGAAGTAGCTCCAGGCGCACCTAAACTGCAGTAGCACCAGAGGCGCAGCCGCCAGCTGGCAAGGCATTATCGCTGATAAGCGGTGTTCGTCGGCCAGAGGGATAAGGAGACAGTTACTGAAGCAAGGTCATCTTGACCTTGCTTTTTTTTGTCCGGGATTCGGCGCGATCGCCTATTGGACGCGGTCGTAGCGTGGGAAGAACGGAATATCGTCCAACGTGAAGATCCGGTGGACGAGCACCGCATAGACGCCCGCGAAGATGATCGTCGCGATCACCGTTGTCGCCAGCATTTTCGGCAAGAGCCGCGGCAGGCTCGGCGCGCTCTCCACGGTTCCAGGCGAGACGTTGCCGTCCTCGTCCTGGGTGCGGACGCCGATCGGCAGCATGGCGAAGAGAACGATCCACCAGATGACGAAGTAGATCGCGACGCCAAACGCGACGGTCATGGGCTAAGCCTGTTCCAACTCGACCAGCGTACCGCAAAAGTCCTTCGGGTGCAGGAAGAGCACCGGCTTGCCATGCGCGCCGATCTTCGGATCGCCCTTCCCGAGGACGCGCGCGCCCTGCTCCACGAGGCGATCGCGCGCCTCCATGATATCGGGCACCTCGTAGCAGAGGTGGTGAATGCCGCCATTCGGGTTGCGCTCGAGAAAGGCCGCGATCGGGGAAGCCTCGCCAAAAACGCCGAGGAGCTCGATCTTGGTGTTGGGAAGCTCAATGAAAACCGTGGTGACGCCATGTTCCGGCTGGTCGACCTCGTCCGACACCTTGGCGCCGAGCGTGTTGCGGTAAATGTCCGTGGCCGCCTTCAGGTCCGGAACGGCGATGGCGACGTGATTCAAGCGGCCGATCATCGATAACTCCCAAACAAATTTCTCAATCGTTTTAGTGCGACAGTTGTCGGCGCGCCAGGGATGGGCGGCGTCAGCGGGCTCAGCGTCGCCTATATCACCGTAACGAGGACCGAGCACACGGGCTTCTTGCCCCAGGCCTGGTTGATGGCGGCGCGCACGGAGCGGCGCACGGCCTCGGCGACGAGCGCCTGATCCTTGCGGCGTGGGCGGGGAATGCTTTCGATGGCGCCGAGCGCCGCATCGCGTGCGATCTCGGCGAGAGGCGTGCCCTCGCGGTCGAGTTCGGGAAGGCCGGACAACATGACTTCGGGGTCGGCGAGCAGCATCGATTTATTGGAGAGGACGACGGACACCGCGACCAGTCCCGAGAAGCTCAGCTTGCGGCGCTCGCGGATCTGGCCCTCATCGGCCCGCGTCAGGATTGCGCCGTCGCGATAGATGCGGCCCACGGGGACATCGTCGATGATGCCGGCGGGCTCCGGCAAGAGGCGCACCATGTCGCCATTGCGGGCGCGCACGACCTGTTTGATGCCAAGGCGTTCGGCGAGCCTGGCATGGGCTTCGAGATGCCTCCCCTCACCGTGCATGGGCACCGCGGCGCGAGGCCTCGTCCAGGCGTAGAGCTGCTCGAGCTCGCCCCGGCGCGGATGGCCGGAGACATGGACGAGCGCGTCCTGGTCGGTGATGACCTCGACGGCATTGTCGGCGAGCGCGTTCTGCACGCGTGACACCGCCTTCTCGTTGCCGGGGATGGTGCGTGACGAGAAGATCACCCAGTCGCCGGCGTCGAGGCCGACATTCGGGTGCTCGCCGCTGGCAATGCGGGCCATGGCGGCGCGCGCTTCGCCCTGGCTTCCGGTGCAGAGCGCCACGACATTCTGCGGGCGCAGTCGGTCGAATGCGGTTTCCTCCAGAAAATGGAGGTTGGGATCGAGATAGCCGGTCTGTTGCGCCGCATCGATGACGCGGTACATGGCGCGGCCGACGATGACGAGCTCGCGGTCGGCGGCGCGGGCGGCATTCGCCACGGAGCGGATGCGCGCGACATTGGATGCGAAGGTCGTCACCGCGACGCGCT
>DASQLK010000113.1:0-3388 GCA_035630055.1 Methyloceanibacter sp.
GGAAGCTGCTGGAAGGCGATGCCAAGATGATGTGGGGATCGCTCGAGAAGCTCATGGTTCTGCCGCGCGACACGAAGCTCTATTGCGGCCACGAATATACCAACGCGAATTGCCGCTTCGCGCTCACCATCGAGCCGGAGAACGACGCCCTCCAGGCGCGCGCTGCGGAGGTCGCCAAGCTCGCCGAGGATGGCCAGCCGACCCTGCCGACGACAATCGGCGCTGAGCTCGACACCAATCCCTTCCTCCGCCCCGCCAATGACAACATTCAAAAGCGCCTCGACATGGAAGGCAGCGAGCTGTGGCAGGTGTTCGGCGAGATCCGCCGCCGCAAGGACCTGTTCCGCTGATGCAGCTGCCGGACGCCGACAGCGTCATCGCCGCGCTGAAACTCAAGCCGCACCCGGAAGGCGGGCATTATCGCGAGACCTTCCGCGATGCAGGCGGCCATGGCGGACGCGCCCACTCCACCGCGATCCTCTATCTGTTGCGGGAGGGAGAGGTTTCGCATTGGCATCGCATCGATGCCGCGGAGCTCTGGCACTGGTATGGCGGCGCGCCCCTGCTCCTCCGCATTCACGGCGACGACGCGCGGCAGGATCTCAGGCTGGGCCCGGATTTTCTCGGCGGCGATGTTCCGCAAGGTCTGGTCCCGCCCGCTGCCTGGCAAAGCGCGCGCAGCCTAGGCGCTTGGAGCCTCGCCGGCTGTACCGTCGCGCCGGGTTTCGACTTCGCGCAGTTCGAGCTTGCGCCAAAGGACTGGCAGCCGGGTTAGCGGCCCAACCACTTCAGCCGCGCGACCACGTCTTCCAACGCCTCGATCGCGTGTTCGCGGTCCTGCTTGGCAAGATCGATCACGAGACGGAAGCCCGGCCGCTCCTCGCGGATGACGCGCCCCTCCTCCACCAGGTCATCGTAGATGCCGAGCACCTTGAAGCAGCGGATCGGCTCGGCAAATCCCTTCACGGCGATCGGCTCCTGCTCCTCGGTCGCCACGCCTTCCTTGACCAAGGCATAGGTCTCCGAGCCGACCAGGATACCGCCGACCTCCGAATGCGCCTGCAGGCGCGACACGAGGTTCGCGACATTGCCGATGATCGTGTAATCCATGCGATCCTCGCTGCCGAAATTGCCCACCGTGCAGAACCCGGTGGCAATGCCGATGCGCAGCTCGAACGGACGGTCGGCGCCGAGATCCTGCCACTCCGAGCGCAGTTCATGCATGCGCCGCTGCATGGCGATTGCCATGCGCACGCACGCATTCGCGTCTTCCTTGATGCCGCGGCTGTCAGGGTCGCCGAAAAAGGCGAGGATGGCGTCGCCGATATATTTGTCGATGGTCGCGCCGTACTCCGCGGCGATCTTCGCCATCTCGGTGAGATAGCGGTTGAGAAGGCTGGTCAGATCCTCCGATTCCAGATGATCGGTGGTGCCGGTGAAATCGGCGATGTCGGAGAAGAACACGGTGAGCTTCTTGCGGCTCGACGCGAGCTCGACGCCACGCTCGCCCGTGAAAATGGAGTCGTAGATCTGCGACGCCAGATATTTCGACAGCTTCTTGGAGAGCGCTTCGAGCTCCTGATTCTTGCGCCGCACCTCGGCTTCCGCGGTCTGCCGCGCGCGGCGCGTCACCGTGAGCTCGATCGCGGCATTCAGCGACGCGTGCAGGAGCGTGAAGAAATCCTCGCGGATATCCTTGATGACGTAGTCCGCGGCGCCCGCCTTCAGCGCCGCCACAGCGACTTTGCTCTCGTCGGTACCCGTCACGTAAACGACCGGAGGCGGCTGCGTGAGCTTGCGGATCTCGGCGAGGGTGGTGAGGCCGTCCTGCCCCGCCATGTAATGGTCGAGCGCGACGACATCGATGCCGCCCTCCTTGACCCGCGCGAGGCCCGTGGCGCCGTCATGCGCCATCTCGACCGCGAGTCCGCGCCGCTCCATGTCACGCTTCACGAGCGTGGCAAGGCCGACATCATCGTCGATATAGAGCACCCGGACGGGCTCGGAGGTCATCGGCTTAAGCCACCAGCGCGTTGAGAAAATCCTGCCGCCTGACGCGGCCGGCATTCAGCCTGTTCTCAAGGCAAATTGTGGCGGCCTGCGGGTCAAATGAATGACGCGCGAAGAGCCTCCGCGGTTCCGGAAAGGGCCGAACGCGGCCGCTAATCCATGAACTGGCCGCCGTTGATGGTGAGCGTGGATCCCGTGATCCAGCCGGCCTCGTCGGCGGCGAGGAAGGTGACGCAGCGCGCGACCTCGTCCGCCTCGCCGAGCCGCCCCACCGGGATCTGGCCCACGATCGACTTCATCACCTCTTCCGACACGCCGGACAGAAGTTCGGTCGCCACATAGCCCGGGGCGATCGCGTTCACGGTGATGCCCTTGCGCGCGCTTTCCAGCGCCAGCGCCCGGGTGAAGCCGATGACGCCGGCCTTCGCCGAGCAGTAATTGGCGAGGCCGAGCTGGCCCTTTTGCCCGTTGATCGAGGAGATGTTGACGACGCGGCCGAAGCCCCGCTCGCGCATGCCGTTGATGACGGGACGCGTCATGTTGAAGAGAGAGTCGAGATTGGTGCGGATCACCTGCTCCCACTGCTCGTGCGTCATCTTTTGCAGCATGGCGTCGCGCGAGATGCCCGCGTTGTTCACCAGCACCTCGACGGGGCCGACCTCGTTCTCGACATTGACGACGCCCTGCTCGCAGGCGGTGTAATCGCCAACGTCCCACTTGAAGACGGGGATCTTGGTTTCTTTCTTGAAGGCGTTGGCGGCGTCGTCATTGCCCGCGTAATTCGCGGCAACGTTGTAGCCTTCCTTCTTCAGCGCCTTACAGACCGCGGCGCCGATACCGCGCGTTCCACCCGTGACCAAAGCCACTCTAGCCATGCGTTCCTCCCTTGGCGCAAGCGTTGGCGCCGTCATGCTTTGTTGAGACTGAACCTCACGCCATGCCCAAAACGGCGTGAGGTTCCTTGAAGACGTTCAGTAATCAGTCGCGCTCGACGCACATGGCGATGCCCATGCCGCCGCCGATGCAGAGCGTGGCGAGGCCTTTCTTGGCATCGCTGCGCTGCATCTCGTGCAGCAAGGTAACGAGCACGCGTGCCCCGGAGGCGCCGATCGGGTGGCCGATGGCGATCGCTCCGCCATTGACGTTAACCTTGCCGGCATCCCAGCCGAGATCCTTGTTCACGGCCAGCGCCTGCGCGGCGAAAGCCTCGTTGGCCTCGACGAGGTCGAGATCGCCGATCTTCCAGCCTGCCTTTTCGAGCGCCTTTCGCGACGCGGGGATCGGGCCGGAGCCCATGACCTTGGGATCGACGCCGGCCTGCGCCCAGGACGCGATGCGGGCGAGCGGCTTCAGGCCGCGCTTCTTTGCCTCGCCGGCA
>DASQLK010000114.1:0-7484 GCA_035630055.1 Methyloceanibacter sp.
TTGCGCTGCGGGAGGCCGTCGCGCGGGACGGGGACGCCTCGGCCGCCGGCGTGCTGGAAGCCTTCGGCAAGCTCGCGGGCTCAGCTGGCGCGCTCGATCTGGGGCGGCTCGCCAACGAGCACCCGCCACGGCTCCGCAGCCACGACCCGCAAGGCCGGCGCATCGACCATGTGGAGTTCCACCCCGCCTATCACCGCCTCATGGCCATGGCGCGCAACAGGGCCTTCACTGCTCGCCGTTCGAGAATCTGGCGCAAGGCGGCGAATCCCGAAAGGGCGCGCATGTCATGCGCTGCGCCGGAAGCTACATGGCTGCGCAGATGGAGCCCGGGCATTGCTGCCCCATCACCATGACCCACGCCGCACTCGCGGTGCTGCCGCAGGAGCCGTCGCTTGCGCGCGACTGGGTGCCGAAGATCGTCGTTCGCGGCTACGATCCGCGCCGGGCGCCGATCGCGCATAAGACGGCGCTCACCGTTGGCATGGGCATGACGGAGCGTCAGGGCGGCAGTGATGTCCGCAGCAACATGACGGTGGCCCAGGCCGGCAACGGCGCAGGTCCTGGAGCGCCCTATGTCCTCAGCGGGCATAAATGGTTCCTGTCCGCGCCGATGTCGGATGGGTTCCTCATGCTGGCGCAGGCAAAGGACGGGCTTTCCTGTTTCCTCGTGCCGCGGCTCGCGCCTAACGGCGCGCTGAACGGTCTGCGCATCCTCCGCCTCAAGGACAAGCTCGGCAACCGCGCCAACGCATCCGCCGAAGTCGAGATTGAGCGCGCCGTCGGCTTTCGCGTCGGGGAGGAGGGGCGCGGCGTCGCCACCATTATCGACATGGTCACGCTCACGCGGCTCGACTGCGCGGTCGCCTCGGCCGGGCTCATGCGGCAGGCGCTTGCGCGAGCGATCCATCATGCCCGGCACCGCGTCGCGTTTCAGCGCCGGCTCGTGGATCAGCCGCTGATGACGCGGGTCCTCGCCGACATGGCGCTCGACGTAGAGGCGGCAACGGTGCTGTCGCTTCGGCTCGCGCGCGCCTTCGACGAAACCGATGAGGCCGCTTCGGCCTATCGCCGCCTGATGACCCCGGCGACGAAATATTGGGTGTGCAAGATTGCGTCCCCGCTCATCACCGAGGCGATGGAGTGCATGGGCGGCAACGGCTACGTGGAGGAGGGCGGCTTCCCGCGGCTTTACCGCGAAGCCCCCGTCAACGCCATCTGGGAAGGCGCGGGGAACATCATGGGCCTCGACGTGCTGCGCGTTCTGGAGCGCTCGCCGGAGACGCTTGAGCGTGTGCTCGCCGACTTGTCGGAACTCGCGCAAGGCGAGCGCAGGCTCACCGCGGCGATCGGCCGATTACGCAAGCTCGCTGCCGAGACCAAGGAGGACCCCTCAGGGGCGCGCGTTCTCGTCGAACTCTTGGCGCTCACTCAAGCCGGGGCGCTGCTCAACGCACACGCCCCGCCTGCCGTCACCGACGCTTTCCTTGCCACGCGGCTCGGCGGCACATGGCGGCATACTTATGGTGCGTCGCTCGCGCCGGCGGATGCACCCGCCATCGTCGCTCGCGCCGCGCCCGCTCTTGGTTGAGGATCGCATAACCTTACAAGGAGCCCGCGTAGTGGCGCGCCGCGTTTTGCGGTAATCTCGCGAGTCGCCGCTCGGCTCGGGCGGCTTTGAACATTTCTTCTCAGGAGGCGCGGATGCGTAAGCTGTCAATTGCTTTAAGCGTGACTGCAGCGATGTTGCTCGCCGGCGGCCTTTCGGGGTCTGCCGAAGCGACGACTTGGAAGACGACGCTCGGCGGACTTGGCGCGACGGCCAAGAACTTTTCTCCCCTCGTGCAGGAAACCGCTTGCAGCGGCTGGGGGCGGCATTGCCCGCCTGGCTTCACCTGGCGCTGCAATCGCTGGCGCGGGTGCTGGTGCCGTCCCTGCTGACCGGTTCTTGTTCGCGATGACATTGGAGGCCGTCCGCTCGCGGGCGGCCTCTATCATGCCGGCAGGTCCGCCGGACCCCATAAAGCTGTCACGCGCAGACTCCGTCATGGTACGGTAATGGCACGAATCGTTGTGACTCTAGGGGCTTAGGCGATGTCGCCAAGCCAACGGTCCGGCGGAGACTCCTGCCATGATGACATTACCCTTCCTGCTCTTTGCCTGCGGTCTGGCCGCGGCGTGGACGCGGCGCCGCGAGACGGCGCTGGGTTTCTGGGCGGCGGGCGTGCTCGTGCTCCTCGTCTTGTTCAAGGTGCACGTCACCGAGGTTCTCAACATCGCGCTGTGAGGCGTGGGAGGCTGAGCGTTTGACCCCCGACCATTCGAGGCTGCTGAACGCGCTGGGCCTGATTGCGATCAACACCCTCTTGGTGTTGGCGTTCATCGACCAGATCTGGTTCCGCGATTTGCCCTGTCCGCTTTGCATCCTGCAGCGGGCCGCATTTGTCGCTGCCGGCTTTGGGCTCGCGCTCAATCTCCTCTTTGGCGCGCGACCGAGCCATTACGGCGTGACCGTTCTCGGCTCGGTTGCGGGCGCCGTGATCGCGGGCCGGCAGGTCCTCATTCACATCGTCCCGGGCACCGGCTCCTATGGCAATCCGATCTTCGGACTGCACCTTTATACCTGGGCGCTGATCGCATTCGGGGTGATGGTGATCGGGACCGCGATCATGTTGCTGTTCGACCGGCAGTTCCAGGGCGAGTTGTTGCGCCCGCGCATGGATATCTGGGCGCTGATGTCACTGACGATCTTTGCCGCCGTTATCGTGGCGAACATCTTCTCCACCCTGCTTCTGTGTGGGGTCGGGTTCTGCCCGGACAATCCAACCGACTATCTGATCTTCCGCGACAATCTGAGCGTCACGTCAGGCTAGGCGGCGCAAGCGGTCGAGCGCGCCTTGCAGGATGTAGGCTGCGGCCATGCGATCGACGAGCTCGGCGCGGCGCTTCCGCGTCACGTCGGCCTCGATCAGTTGCCGCTGCACGGCGGCGGTCGACAGGCGCTCATCCCAGAAGACGATCGGCTTCGCGACATGAGCCGCTAGGTTGCGCGCGAAAGCGCGTGTCGACTGCGCGCGCGGGCCCTCCGTGCCGTCGAGATTGATGGGAAGGCCGATCACGAGCGCCCCGACGCCTTGTGCCTCCACGATCTTCGCGATCGTCTTGGCGTCCTCGGTAAACTTCGTGCGTCTGATGGTGTCATACGGGGTCGCGATGAAGCGGCTCACATCGGACAGGGCAAGCCCCACCGTCTTGGTGCCGACATCGAGCCCAAGCAGCCTTGCCTCGTGGCCGAGCATCGGCGGCAGGTCTTCAACGGTGATCTCAGGAGCCTTGGTCACGGCAGCAAGGACGCAGCGGCGCTCGCAGTTGTCAACGGTCTCGCGTCACCTATAGTCCGCCCGGACGTGCGAAGGGAGCGTGTCATGCAGCTTACGTGGTTCGGTCATTCCTGCTTTCGGATCGACACCGGCAAGAGCCGGCTTCTGATCGATCCCTTTTTTCACGGCAATTCGACCTTCGAAGATTCCGGCATATCCGTGCGCGAGGCGATCAAAGGCGTGACCCATGTCGCGCTCACCCACGGCCATGACGACCATGCCGGCGATGCCGTCGCCGCCTGCAAGGAGAACGCCGCGCCGCTGATTGCGGTGTTCGAGCTTGCCACGTATCTGGCGGGGCAGGGCGTGGAGAATGTCGATCCGGGCAATACCGGCGGCATCCTCCACCACGACGATTTCGACATCACGTTCGTCCCGGCTTGGCACTCCTCATCCACGATCCGGATGGGGCAGCCCGTCTATCTCGGCGCGTGTTGCGGGCTCGTGGTCGCGCCGAAGGACGGGAAGACCGTCTATCACATGGGCGACACCAGCATTTTCTCCGACATGGCCTTAATTCAAGAGCTGTACCGCCCGCAGATCGGGATCGTTCCGATCGGCGACCGTTTCACTATGGGCGCGCGGACGGCGGCGCTCGCCTGCAAGCGCTATTTCGAGTTCGAGACCGTCATTCCCTGCCACTACGGCACCTTTCCCGTCCTCGATCAGACGCCGGACAAATTCATTGCGGAAATGAAGGGCAGTCACGTCCTCGTTCCCAAGGTCGGTGTCCCCTTCGAGGCCTGACGCGCGGGCATCGAGCGCTTCTCCGCCGCCGTCGCGCCGCGTTGCCGCGTCTGGCCGCCGGTGCTACTTCTCCAGCCGTCCGATTCAGCTCCCCAACGCCCATGTCCGTCGATCGCGCCACCGTTCACCGCATCGCCCGCCTTGCCCGCATCGCCATCACCGAAGAGGAGGCGGCGCGGCTGGAGACGGAGCTGTCCGGCATCCTCGACTGGGTGGCGCAGCTTGACGAGCTCGATACGTCCAATGTGGAGCCGATGACCCGGGTGATGCCGATGACCCTAAAGAAGCGCGAGGATGAGGTTACCGACGGCTACTGCGCCGACGCCATTCTCAAGAACGCGCCCAAGGTCGACGATCAGTATTTCGTCGTGCCGAAGATCGTGGAGTAGCGCGTGACGAAGCTCACCGACCTCACCATCGCGGAAGCGCGCGAGGGCCTACGTACCAAATCGTTCTCGGCGGAGGATTTGGCGCAGGCACATCTCGACGCCATCGAGGCGGCCAACGCCGCCATCAACGCGTTCGTGCTGCCGACGCCGGAACGGGCGGTTGCGATGGCAAAGGAGAGCGACGCGCGCCTGCGGAAGGGCGAGGGCGGCGCGCTCGAAGGCATTCCGCTCGGCATCAAGGATCTCTTCTGCACCAAGGGTGTGCGCACCACCGCCTGCTCGCACATCCTCGACGGCTTCACGCCGACCTATGAATCGACCGTGTCCGCCAATCTTTGGGCGGAGGGCGCGGTCATGCTCGGCAAGCTCAACAATGACGAGTTCGCCATGGGCTCCTCGAACGAGACGAGTTTCTATGGCGCGGTCGCCAATCCGTGGCGGCGCAACGGCTCGGATGCGACGCTCGTTCCAGGCGGCTCATCCGGCGGGTCATCTGCTGCGGTGGCGGCGAGGCTTTGCATGGGCGCGACCGCGACGGACACCGGCGGCTCGATCCGCCAGCCGGCCGCCATTACCGGGACGGTCGGCATCAAGCCGACTTATGGACGGTGCTCGCGCTGGGGCATCGTCGCCTTCGCGTCGTCGCTCGACCAGGCCGGCCCGATCGCCCGCACGGTGCGCGATGCCGCGATCCTGTTGCGGGTGATGGCGAGCCACGATGCCAAAGACACCACAAGCGTCGATGCGCCGGTGCCGGACTACGAAGCGGCCGTCGGCGCGGGCGTGAAGGGACTGGTCGTCGGCATCCCTGCGGAATATCGCGTCGAAGGCTTGGCGCCCGAGATTGATGCGATGTGGCAGAAGGGCGTGGAATGGCTGAAGGCCGCCGGTGCGGAGATCCGCGAGGTGAGCCTGCCGCACACCAAATATGCGCTGCCGTCTTATTACATCGTCGCGCCCGCGGAAGCGTCGTCCAACCTCGCGCGCTATGACGGCGTGCGCTACGGTTTGCGTGAGGCCGGCTCCGACGTTCTGTCGATGTACGAGAACACGCGCGAGGCTGGCTTCGGCGCGGAGGTGAAGCGCCGCATCCTGATCGGCACCTATGTGCTGTCGGCGGGCTATTACGACGCTTATTACCTCAAGGCGCAGAAGGTGCGGACGCTCATCAAGCACGATTTCGATGCCGCATTCGCAAATGTGGATGTCATCCTCACGCCGACGACCCCCGGCCCTGCTTTCGCGCTTGGCGAGAAATCGGGCGATCCGGTCGAGATGTACCTAAATGACATCTTCACCGTGACGGTGAACATGGCCGGGCTTCCGGGCATGTCGGTTCCGGCGGGCTTATCCTCGGAAGGTACACCGCTCGGGTTGCAGCTGATCGGCAAGCCGTTCGACGAAGAGACTTTGTTCCGGACCGCGCGTGTCATCGAGGAGGCCGCGGGACCGTTGGCGAAACCGCAAGACTGGTGGAGCAAGGCAGCGTGACAAGACATATGTCGGAGCGTTTGCGCGTATCGTCGGGCAGCAAGTACGAGCCGATCATCGGCTTCTCGCGCGCGGTGCGGAGCGGGAATATGATCGCCGTGGGCGGCACGACCGCCGGCTCCGGCGGCCAGCCGGTGGCGATCGGGGATCCGGCCGCGCAGACGCGGGCCATCATCGAGATCATCGCGAAAGCCCTGGAAGATGCGGGCGCGGGGCTGCAGCATGTGATCCGCACGCGCATCTATCTCGTCGACATTGCCCATTGGGAGGAGGTCGGCCGTGTGCACGGCGAGTTCTTCGGGGACATCCGGCCGGCGAGCAGCATTCTCGAGGTGAGCCGGTTCATCAGTCCGGACTGGCTTGTCGAGATCGAGGCCGACGCCATCGTCGACGGCCCCAACGCTTAAGGATCGGGACATGACACCACGCGCGGCCAAGGACTGCCAGAGCATGGACGACGTGCGGGCCGAGATCGACCGCATCGACAAGGCGCTGGTCGATCTGATCGGCGAACGTTTCGGCTATGTCGACCGCGCCTGGCAGCTCAAGAACTCACCCGCCGAGGCGCGGGTGCCGTGGCGCGTGCAGCAAGTGATCGACAAGGTGCGGGCGCGCGCCATGGAGCAGAACCTGCCGCCGGAGCTGGCGGAGGCGCTATGGCGGCAGATGATCGGCTGGTTCATCCAGTACGAGGAAGAGAAGCTGCGCCAGCAGGGCGGCGACAAGGAGTAGGCGGCTTTCTCCCTCTCCCCAATGGGGAGAGGGTTGAGGTGACGGGGATGCAGGTTCGAAGCGCCACGGCACGGCGGTTGCGGCAGCGGTCAACAGAGGCTGAAAGGAAGCTATGGGGGCAACTTCGCGATCGCCGGTTCCAAGGCTATAAATTTCGCCGGCAAGTGCCTATCGACCGCTTTGTCGTCGATTTCCTAGGCGCGGATCTTAAACTTATCATCGAAGTCGATGGTGGCAGCATGCAGAGCAGGTTGGAAGAGACACTGAGCGAACGCGAGTATTAGAGTCATTGGGATATCTGGTGGTGCGGTTTTGGAATAACGACGTGCTGGCAAACCTTGAAGGTCTTCTGGAAAGCGTTGCTTGCACATTGCAACAGCATGGCCTGGAAACCCCTCACCCGGCGCGCAAATGCGCGCCGACCTCTCCCCGACGGGGAGAGGACAACGGTTTCTGATTGATGCAAGAGCGCGCCAAGTCCGACGATCTGATCGAAGGCGAGACCGGCCCTTTCGAGGTGGTGATCGGGATGGAGATCCATGCCCAGGTCACCTCCAACTCCAAGCTGTTCTCCGGCGCTTCGACCGAATTCGGCGGCGAGCCGAACAGCCATGTGAGCCTCGTCGATGCCGCCATGCCGGGCATGCTTCCCGTCATCAACGCGGCGTGCATCGCGCAAGCGATCCGCACCGGGCTCGGGCTCAAAGCTAAGATCAATCTCGCCTCGGTGTTCGACCGCAAGAATTAC
>DASQLK010000115.1:0-2796 GCA_035630055.1 Methyloceanibacter sp.
CGGTACAGGGCATAGCGCTTGCCCAGATCGAAGCTGCACTGACCGCCGCCCGCAACGGCGCGACGATCGTCAGTCAAATGCTGGCTTTCGCTCGTAAGCGGATGCTTCAGCCATTGATCCTCGACCTTCACCAGACTGTCCGGGAGATCGAGGTCCTTGTCGGGCGCAGCTGCAATGAGAGTGTCGAGCTGAAATTTGATTTCGCCGACGATATTCCTCCCATCGAGGCCGATCCGAGCGAGCTGCAATCGAGCCTGGTCAACCTCGTCATCAATGCCTGCGACGCAATGCCGGACGGCGGCACGCTCACGATCGGCTCGGCAAGACGAACGTTGCAGAGCCACCCGCACCTCTCGCCGGGAGAGTACGTCGTTCTCACCGTAACGGACACCGGCACGGGCATGACCGACGAGGTGCGGCAGCACGCTTTCGAGCCTTTTTTCACCACCAAGGAAATCGGCAAAGGTACCGGCCTTGGCCTTAGCGCGGTGTATGGCACGGCGCGCCAGCTTGGCGGTGACGTGAACATCATCACGAGCGAAGGCCAGGGGACCACCATAGAGCTTCTGTTGCCGGCCGCGTCGCCCGGCACGCCGGTCCCCGCCCGCAAGGCCGAGTCAGCCTCGCCGGACACCGGCACGCGATCGAAGATCGTCTTCGTTGAGGACGACTTTCTCGTCGGCATGGCGACGGAGGAGATTCTTCGTGAGGCCGGCTTTGAGGTTTACACCGCTGCGCGTGCCGAGCAGGGGCTGGAGCTGATCGCGCAGCACCCCGATGTTGATTTGCTGATCACGGATATCGGCTTGCCGGGCATGAACGGTCATCAGCTCGTCGCTGAGGCCCGCCGCCGGCATGAAGGTCCTCTCAAGGTCATGTTTGTCACCGGTTACGACAGGATCGGCCCGATTGTGGGAACGCAGCCGGACGAAATCACTCTCTACGTCGACAAGCCTTACGAGCCGAAAGCGCTGGTCAAGCTCGTGAAAGAGCTGATCGCCTATCCCGTGCCACGCGGGATTGGGGCATCCCGCAAGACCTAAGCCGCTGAGGCGTTGCTTGCTGGCCTCCTACGCTTGGGTTAGAACGCGACGGCTGGAAACCTTCAGATCCGCCGTACCCTCCCATGAACAGCAAAGCGCCGGTTCGCCCTGAGGCCCGTCTGCCGAAGGGCCTTCAGGATACTTCCGCGACCGAGATCCGCGCGCGCGAGAAGATGCTCGCGACGATTCGCGAGGTGTTCGAGTCCTACGGCTTCGAGCCGCTCGACACGCCCGCGATCGAGTATACCGACGCGCTCGGTAAGTTCCTTCCCGACGAGGACCGGCCGAACGAGGGCGTCTTCTCTTTCCAGGACGACGACGAGCAATGGCTGTCGCTGCGCTACGATCTGACGGCGCCGCTCGCCCGCTATGTCGCTGAGAACTTTCAGGCGCTGCCGAAGCCGTTCCGCCGCTACCAGGTGGGGCCGGTCTGGCGTAACGAGAAGCCGGGCCCGGGGCGCTTTCGTCAATTCTACCAGTTCGATGCCGACACGGTCGGCGCAGGGTCCGTTGCCGCGGACGCGGAGCTGTGCATGCTCGCCGCCGACACGCTGGAAGCGCTCGGCGTAAAGCGCGGCGACTACGTCGTGAAGGTCAACAGCCGCAAAGTGCTGGATGGTTTGCTCGAGCTGGCCGGAGTGGGCTCGGACCGGCAACGTCTGACTGTTCTTCGCGCCATTGATAAGTTGGATCGGCTGGAAGCTTCCGGCGTTCGCGATCTTCTCGGCCCTGGCCGCAAAGACGAGTCCGGCGATTTCACTAAGGGCGCCGACCTTGCCCCTCCCGCGACTGATGCAATTATGCGTTTCCTCGGCGGCGTCGGAAATAAGCCCGCGGATTATGGTTCGACTCTCTCTGCTTGGCGCGACAGCATCGGAGGCACGGATGCCGGTGCTGCCGGTCTCGCCGAACTCGAGGTCATGGCTGACCTCTTCCGCGCAAGTGGCTACGACGACCGGATCACCATCGCGCCGGATATCGTCCGTGGGCTCGAATATTACACCGGCCCCGTCTTCGAGGCGGAACTGACGCCATCCATCAAGGACGAACGCGGCCAACAGATCCGGCTCGGCTCCGTTGCGAGCGGTGGCCGCTACGATGGCCTCGTCGAGCGCTTCACCGGCGAGAAGGTGCCGGCGACCGGCATCTCCATCGGCGTGTCGCGTCTGCTGTTCGGGCTGCAGCGTCTCGGCAAGTTTAAGGACTCCGATACACGCGGACCCGTCGTCGTGCTGGTCCTCGACCGCGATCGCGTCGGCGACTATCAGGCCATGGCGCAAGTACTGCGCGCCGCCGGCATCCGCGCCGAAGTCTATCTCGGCACCTCTGGCATGAAGGCGCAGATGAAATATGCCGACCGTCGCGGCGCGCCTTGCGTTGTGATCCAGGGCGGCGACGAGCGCGAGAAGGGCGAGGTCACGATCAAGGATCTCGTCCTTGGCGCCGGGCTGACCAGCATTGAAGATCGCGAGGAATATCTCAAGAAGCAGGCCGAGGCGCAGTTCACCGTGCCGGCGTCAGACCTTGTGAAAGCCGTTCGGGACGTCTTGTCCCGCCGCCAGGCCTGATCGCATGACCGCCGAATCCGCGCAGAGGTTTGAGGCGCTCGAAGCGCAGGCGGCCTCTCTCGTCGACGTCTTCAAAAGAGCCGGCTACGAGCAGGTCGCGCCCTCCGTGATCCAGCCGGCCGACGTGTTCCTCGACCAGATCGGCGAGCGCATCCGCAGCCGCACCTATGTCTTCACCGACCTTG
>DASQLK010000116.1:0-7915 GCA_035630055.1 Methyloceanibacter sp.
GCCTCTGCCTCGTCCTTGAGGTGCACGCCGGACAGGCCGCGGCGGCGGGCCTCGGTCATGAGATAGCTGAGCTTATAGGCCGCGTGCTCGTAGCTCAGCCCTTCCGGCCGCACGTTGGAAATGCAGTTGCGCGACTCGTCGGTCAGCCCGACGCGGGGATCGAGGGTCATATAGATCCCCATGCTGTCGGGGGAGCTGAGGCCCGGCCGCTCGCCGATGAGGATCACCACCATCTTGGCGCCGAGGATCTCGCCGATCTCGTCGCCAATCGCGACGCGCGCCTCTTTCACGATGGTGAGGGGGGCCACCTGCCAATTATCGCCAAGCGCCGGCAACATCACGTCGAGGAAACGCACGACATTCTCCTCGATCGCCATGGCGGAGAGGCCGTCGCCGATAACGAACGCGACGTCGTAGGGCTTGTCCGGGCGCAGGCGCGCTTCCAATTCTGCGCGAGATTGCGGATCGAGGCGCCGGCCTTTGTCGGGACGCTGCAGGTAGTGGGCGCGGTTCTCGGCGCAGCTCTTGAGGACCAGCGTATCCAGGCCGCGTTCCGCAAGCGCCTTCTGCAGTGCGGATATATTCAGCTCGTGATGGACGGCATCCCGTGCTTTTGCATGCGCGAGCTGAAACTCGAGGTGAGGCTTGGTCGGGAGGCTCGTCCCGGCACGTCCCAGCGCAATCCTCGCGGGCGTGTACTGGCGGAGCTTCCCCCACGGGTCGCCGACGACAACGTCACGCTTGTCCTTGTCCACCGATGGCCTCAGTGCAGATGCTCGAGTGCGCGCTGAAAGTTCTTAGGCAGGCGATCGCCGAGGCGCACATCCGCCTCGCTCGCAAAGATGCCGGTATTCATCAGCCAGCTTTCGAACTCGGGCGCCGGGCGCAGGCCCAAAACTTTGCGGACGTAAAGGGCGTCGTGGAAGGACGTGGTCTGGTAGTTCAGCATGATGTCGTCGGAGCCCGGAATGCCCATGATGAAGCTGACGCCCGCGACCGAGAGAAGGGTAAGAAGGACATCCATGTCGTTTTGGTCAGCCTCGGCATGGTTCGTGTAACAGATGTCCACCCCCATGGGGACGCCGAGCAGCTTGCCGCAGAAATGGTCCTCGAGCCCGGCACGCGTGATCTGGCGTCCGTCATAGAGATATTCCGGGCCGATAAAGCCGACCACGGTGTTGACGAGAAGCGGCTCGAACTTGCGCGCGACCGCATAGGCGCGCGCCTCCAGGGTCTGCTGATCGACGCCATGATGGGCGTTGGCAGAGAGCGCGCTGCCTTGCCCTGTCTCGAAATACATGACGTTGTCGCCGACGGTGCCGCGCTGGAGTCCAAGTGCGGCGTCGCGGCCTTCTTGCAGCAGCGCGAGATTGATGCCGAAGCTGGCATTGGCTGCCTCCGTCCCCGCGATTGACTGGAACACGAGATCCACCGGAGCGCCGCGCCGGATCGCTTCGATGCTGGTCGTGACATGGGTGAGCACGCAGGATTGCGTGGGAATTTCGTAGCGGCGAATGATCTCGTCCAGCATCTCGATGAGGGTCGTCACGGCAGCGATGGAGTCGGTCGCAGGGTTGATGCCGATCACCGCATCGCCGTTGCCATACATTAGACCATCGACGATCGAGGCCGCTATTCCGGTCGGGTCATCGGTGGGATGGTTGGGTTGCAGGCGCGTCGACAATCGCTTCTTCAGCCCGACGGTGTTGCGGAATTTCGTGACGACGCGGCATTTCTGCGCAATCAGGATCAAGTCCTGCACGCGGCAAATCTTGGAGACCGCGGCGACAATCTCCGGCGTCAGTCCGGGGGCGAGCGCGCGCAGCGCATCCTCGGTCGCGGCGTCGGACAGGAGCCAGTCGCGGAAGCCTCCCACCGTCAGGTGCGATATGACGACGAATGCGGTCTTGTCATGCTCGTCGATGATGAGGCGCGTGACCTCATCGCTTTCGTACGGCACCACCGCGTCGGAAAGGAAGATTTGCAGCGGAAGATCCGCCAGCACCATCTGCGCCGCGACGCGCTCCGCGTCGTCCGCCGCCGCGATGCCCGCAAGAAAGTCGCCGGAGCGGGCGGGGGTCGCCTTGGCGAGCAAGTCCTTCAGAGAGTCGAAACTGTAAGTCTGCCCGCCGACCGAATGGGAGTAGCGCATGACGAACGTCGCTCTTGCCTTGGACGAGGACTGGAGCGGCCCGTCGGGACGGGCCGCTCCTTCGTCCAATCGTCTCAGACTTTGGTCTGATGCTCCATAGCGAACTCTTCTTCCGGCGAAAGGATCATCCGATGCCGGGCAAAAAGCGCGAAATAGAGGATGCCTAAAGCGAACCAGGCGGCAACCGCAAGGACGCCCACGCGGTAGACCGGATCGGAGAGCTGATAGTAAACCGTCACCAGTCCGATCACGATGGTGAGCACGGCACCCGGGATGCCGAGCGGGCTACGGAAGGGCCGCTCGATATTCGGCAGGTTGCGCCGCAGCATGATGAACGATATCGCCTGCAAGATGTAGGAGAACATGGCGCCGAAGACGGCCATGTTCAGAAGCGTGCCGCCGATGATGGCGGCACCTTGCTCGGAGCCGACGCTGAACCAGACGATCAGCATGACCGTCAGCGCGAGCAGGGCGCCCGCGATCATCGCAACGTAAGGCGTCTTGTACTCGCCATGGGTGATGGACAGCGCGGTCGGGAAATAGCCCGCCCGCGAGAGCGAGTAGATCTGCCGGCCCTTCGCGTAGATGATGGTGTGGAAGCTGGCGATCAGGCCGATCACCGCCACGAAGGCGAGCACCTTGGCGGCGCTGTCGCCGAAGATGGCGCGGAAGCCATCGAGCAGCGGTTCACCGGATTTGCCAAGCGCGAACGAACCCACGCCCATCACCGACGGGTTCAGCCAGACGATCATCGTCGCCGAGATGATCAGCGTGATGAGGCCGAGAATGATGCCCTTAGGCATGTCGCGTTTGGGGTCGATCGATTCCTCGGCGGCGAGCGGCAGTTGCTCGATGGCGAGGAACAGCCACACTGCAAAGGGCAGGGTGGCGAGCACGCCATGGATCCCAAATGGGAAATAGGGTCCGTTGCCTTCCGGCAGTTCCGTCCCGTCAGGCGCGATGTTCAGCGCCCAGCGGCTGAAATCGATGTTCGGGATCGCGCTCACCCAGAAGATTATGAGCACCGCGAGCGCGGCGAGCGTTACAACCAGCGTAACGCGAAATGACAACTCCACGCCGACGATGTTGAGCGACAGGAAGATCGCGTACATCAAGACCCACCATACCGGTTGGAAGGCGGCGGGCGTTTCAAAAATCGCTCCGAGATACGATCCTATGAAGAACACGATGACGGCCGGCGTCAGCACGTATTCCACGTTCTCGCAGAGGCCGGTGATGAAGCCGCCCCAAGGTCCCATTGCCGAGCGGGCAAAGGAATAAGCGGCGCCGGTGTGCGGCAGTGCGGGCGCCATCTCGGCGATGCAGAAGACGAGGCCCAGATACATGACCATGATGATGGCGCCGGCAGCGAGCATGCCGCCCCATCCGCCGGTCGCAAGTCCGAGATTCCAGCCGGAGTAATGTCCGGAAATAACGGCGCCCACGCCGAGCGCCCAGAGCGACCAAACACCGGCGTAGCGCCGGAACCCGCGCTTCTCGAAATAAGCGGCTTCCACCTTGCGGTAGACAACGCCGCCAGTCCCCCTAATTTCTGCCATTGCCCTCTCTCCTCTTGCCCCACCGTCCCATGCAAGAAACGGTCCTGCAATCCTGCGCCCAAAGGGTGGTCACTCGTCAAGAGTTCTGGTGTGGCGGGGGACGCGGCGCCTGTCGGGACAGGGCTTTTGAGCAATCCATAGGCAGCCGTTCAGAAACTCCGCCTCCACAGGCGGCAAGATCGCTGTTCCCCGAAGGCCGGGTTTCGCGATAGTCTCGGGCCAAGGTGCGAGGGGTAGGGGATGCGCGGAAATTTGCCGGTCGCGGTCCTGGTCGGCGTGGCATGGGCCTCGGCCCTGACGGCTTCTGCATGGGCTGAAAATGCCGCTCCCGCCAAGCCAGATGCCGCCTCGCCCGTTCCGACCCAGCCAGACCGCCCCGCGGCCGACCCAGCCGGATCCGTAAATTCCGCAAGCGCGCCAGGGGCGGCGCTCCCAAAGACCGCCACCGTTGGGGCTCCGACTTCAACAGAACGAAGCCCAACCGCCACGGAGGCTCCCAAGGCCGACAGCGCCGCCGATCCAACCGGCGCGCAGCCGGCTCCAACCGAAGCAGAGGCGACACCGGATGTGCCGGCCGATCCTGTCGTCGTCCTCATCCGCAGCAAGCTTGCCGACGCAGAGATCCGCAAGGACGCACATGCCGACGACCTCGCGGCACTCGAGGCCTTCTACGCGAGCCGCACGACCGGCCCGGTGTGGACGAGCGATATGGGCTTCTCCACCAAAGCCCAGTCGATCGTCTTTGAGATCGAGGAGGCGGAGGATTGGGGGCTGGACCCAAAGCAGTTCTCGCTTCCACCCTATGGCGAGCTGCCCGCGAATGACGAGGCGCAGGCCAGGGCAGAGATCAGGCTTCAGCTCGCCGTTCTGAAATATGCGCGGCATGCGCGCGGCGGCAGGCTGGTGCCGGTCGAGCTCAGCAGCCGCTTCGACCTAGCGCCGCCCTTGCGCGACCCAAAAGTTGTCCTCGCCGAGATCGAAACGGCGCCGACCCCTGACGCCTATCTGCGCTCGCTGCATCCAAAGCATGAGCAGTTCATGCTGCTGCGCGAGGCTCTTCTCGCCGCCCGCGGCAAGAAGACGGATACACAGCCGGGGGACGCCACGGACGTCGCCGCCAGGAACGAGACGAAGGCCGGCGACGACAAAAAGACGGCCGACAATGACAAGAACAAGACGGCCGAGAATGACAAGAACAAAGAGAGTGGCGGCGAGAGCGAAGATGATGCAAACGCCGCTACCGAGCCGGAGAAGCCGGCACCCGAGGCCGCCGCGAAGCCCCAGGCGAGCGAGAAGGATATCAAGCGCCTCGTCCTGAACATGGAGCGCTGGCGCTGGATGCCGGAAGATCTCGGCAAGGTCCACGTCGTCAACAACTCGCCGGAGTTCATGCTCTACGTGGTCAAGGACGGCAAACGCATCTACGCGGACAGGACCCTTGTCGGCACGATCAACTACGCAACGCCGATCTTCAGCGCCGACATGAAGACCATCGTCTTCAATCCGGACTGGTACGCGCCGCCGACGGTCGTGGTGGAGAATTTGCTGCCGCATCTTGCCCGCGGCAACGCCGGCATCCTCAAGACGCATAAGCTTTCGGTCAGCCGGAACGGCGCCGCCGTGGATCCGCGCGGGGTGAAGTGGAGCCGGTCAAACGTGCTCGCGTACACGTTCACGCAGAAAGCTGGACCCACCAACGTGCTCGGCAAGGTCAAGTTTCTCTATCCGAACAAGCACACCGTCTACATGCACGACACGCTCGCCTACCGGAAAAAGGTATTCAAGGATCAGAAGCGCGCCATTGGCCATGAATGCGTTCGCATGGAGAAACCGCTGCGCTTCGCCGAGGTCCTCCTTAAGGAGGGGAACGGCTGGAGTGCAGGCAAGGTCAAGGAGCTTTGGGATCGGGGCGTGAACAGTTCGGTTGTGCTCGAGAGCCGGATTCCGGTGCACACGACCTATTTCACCGCGGAGGTGGACGAGAAGGGGAAGGTGCAGACCTTCGCCGATCTCTATGGCTTCGACCACAAACTTGCCGCGGCCTTGTTCGGCACCGCAGCGGGGTTCCCCATGCCGCCGCCGGAAGCAAAAAAGGCGCCGAGCGCGGTCGCCTCCACTTCAACCGTGACGCGCACATCGACCGGAGGCGGTACCGGGATCGCGAGCTCGTTAGGGGGCTTTCTCGACGAGTAGGCATTTGCGCTTGCTGCCTAAATTCCGCGCTTAACCAACCCTCGTCCTTTTCCTGCCCCCGCACGCCCAAAAGCGTGGTAGGACCCAGCCTCAATTCGGGAGGAGCCGTGAATGATGGTTTATCGCGCAAGGCTGCCCGTCGCCCTGGCCTTGGCCCTCTGTTGCTGTGGCGGATCGACGACCGCTTTCGCCCAGGCAGGGACGGTGACGAAGGACATGCAGAACAACTGCGTCAACGACTACAAGAAATTCTGCGGCGATTATGGCTTGCAGACCTCGGCTTTGAACCTCTGCATGAGGAAGGCGGGCCCCAGCCTCTCGCCGGCTTGCGTGCGTGCGCTCGTTGCGGCGGGTAAGGTTTCGCAAGCGGACGTTGACCGTATCGCAGCGCAGGCAAAAGGGCGGACAGAGCCCGCAAAGACCCGATAGCCCATTTGGATCCCTCTCGGCTGCTCATCACGCGCCACCAGCCCGCCAGGCACAAGGACACCCCGGTCATGAAAAGATTTTTCTGCTTGAGCTTGATTGCCGGTCTGACATTGACGTGCACGACCGCGTTCGCCGCCGATGATTGCGCAAGCATCACGGCGACGGGCCATCCCCAATATCCCGTGATCGCTTACAAAGAGGGGGATGCGATCGCAGGGGCGGCGCCCGCGCTGGTTGGAGCAGTCGCCAAGGATATCAATGTGCCGCTGCAATCGAAGTACATGGGCACCTGGGCGGAAGCGCAAGCGGCCGCGCGCGACGGCAAGGCCGATATGATCTTCGGCATCTATTACAACGAAGAGCGCGCGGCTTATCTCGACTATGTGCAGCCGGCCTTCATCTTCGATCCCGTCGTCGTGTTCGTGGCTAAGGGCAAGAGCTTCACGTTCGCCAGCCAGGACGACCTCATCGGCAAGAAGGGCGTGACCAATCAGGGCGAGAGCTACGGCACCGAGTTCGACGCTTTCATGAAGGACAAGCTCGACGTGGCCCGCGCTGACGGCATCGACGACGCATTCAAGGTGTTGCTGGATGGCAAGGCCGACTATCTGATCGCCGGTTATTATCCGGGGCTTGCAGAGGCAGCCGCCGCTGGCGTGAAGGACAAGATCGAGGCGCTCGACCCGGCCCTGCTTACGGCCGAGATGTTCGTCGCGTTTTCCAAGAAGTCGCCATGCCGCGGCTTGGCCTCCAAATTCGGCGAGGGCATCACGGCGATGACCACCGATGGCCGCTTCAACACCATGCTAACCGACGCGATCTCGGCATGGGACGCGGCGCAGAAGAAGAAGTAGTCGCGTCAGCCACGTCGCGCGGCGACTAGGCCTCGTGGGTCTTCACGTCGCCGCGCATCTTGCGCACGTGATCCTCGAGCTGACGGCTGGCGGCGGCAAACGCATCGCGGATCGCGACATACACATCTTCATGCGCGTGGTTTTGCGGGCCGGTGCGCCCGACATTGATGTCGTCGCCGGGCACGCTCAGATTGATGCGCACATCGTACAGCTTGCCCTTCTGATGATTGCGATGCGGCGCCTCAACGACGACCTCGCAGGAGATGATGCGGTCGTAGAGACGCTCCAGCTTCTCGGCCTTCTCGCGTACGCGCGTCTCGATCGCCGCGGAAGGGTCCATATTGCGAAAGCTGATGTTCAACGGTGTTTGCATGGAATGTCCTTTTTACTCAGTCGAGCTCGGCTTCAATCTAACAACGCCGCAGGCTGCAAAATCGTTGACGTTCGTCAATGCCTCCAGCGCGCCAGATCCAGACTAAGCATCGGCCCAATAGGGTTTGCTGCGCAGCCGCTCGAGCCAGGCGCCGATATTTTTGTATGGCGCGATGTCGAATTTGAGGATCGGCGGTGCGCGATCGAGGCGGGGTCCAATGAGAAAATCCACGACGCTCAGCTCGCCAAGCACAAAGTCGCGGCCGGCAAGCTGTGCGTCGAGCACCGGGAGGAAGCGTTGCAGACGTGCGTAAGCGTCTTGCATGATCCCCGGGTCGTTGCCGCCGGTCTTTAAG
>DASQLK010000117.1:0-3555 GCA_035630055.1 Methyloceanibacter sp.
GAAGAGCCTGTTACGTTCGAGGGCGCGATCCCAGAGGAGATTGAGGGAGAAAGCGCCCTCTGGAGCGTCCGCGAAGAGGCGGGCGTCGCAGACTGACACGCCCGCAAACGCAAACGGCACGCCCTCGCGGTTGCCGCGGCGAGAGAGCCGCCCCCCGGCGTCCATGTCGAAATCCCCCCGCCCGCCAAATCCGAGGCTCGTCGCAAGCGGCGCGAGAAGTAGAAGACAATCCATCCGTTCCGGATCCCACAGCGTCGCCATCGCAGGCAGCGCGGGTATCGTGCCCTCGGCCCAGACCGAATCGGAGTTATGAACGAAGAACGGCTCGCCGCGGAGCAGAGGAAGAGCCTTGACCACGCCGCCGCCAGTATCGAGCAGCGCTTGTCGCTCATCGGAGATGACGACGGCCGGCCGCCCTTTACGCTTGCGCAAATGCGCTTCGAGGAGCTCGGGCAGATAGTGCACGTTGACGATCGCCGTCTCGACCCCGGCCTCCGCCAGCCGGTCGAGCACATGGTCGATCAGGGGCCGGCCAGCGAGCGCGACCAATGGCTTCGGAACCCCCAAGGTCAGGGGCCGCATGCGTTCGCCCTGTCCGGCGGCCAGGACTATCGCCGATTTCACCGCGGTCATGTCAGGGCTTTCCTAAAGCGAAAGAGCCGGCATCTCCGCGCCAGATGGGAACTCGCGTGCGTACCAGGCGCGCAGGTCCGCGAGGGCGGGATGCGAGAGGTCGCGCTCGAGATAGCGCATGACCCGGGGAATGTGTGCGAGATAGCCGCGCTTGCCGTCACGTTTCGCCAACCGCGCAAAGATGCCGAGGATTTTGCTGTTGCGTTGCGCGCCGAGCGTTGCATAGAGCGACCGGAAAATCTCGCCGGAAAACTGCGGTTCCTGGGCGGCACGGGCGGAACAGTAGCGATCGAGGAGTCGCGCTTCAAGCGCTTCCGGCACGTCCAGCCTGGCATCCTGCAGGAGCGAGACCAGATCGTATGCCTTCGGACCGATCAGGGCGTCCTGGAAGTCCAGGACCCCGACCTGTGCACTGCCGTCGCGCTCCGGCAGCCACATGAGATTGGGGGAGTGATAATCCCGTAGAACCCACCCTTGGTCGGCAGTTGCCACGCCCTCCAGATGCGGTCTCCAGAGCCCGAGGAACTCCCGGCGCAAGGTCTCCGGGACGGTCCTGCCATGCATAGCGGGCCAGAACCAGTCGATCACGAGGCTGGCTTCGGTCAGGAGCGCCTCGGCGTCGTAATGCGGGAGACGGTAAGCGGCATCGGCGTCAATTTCTATGACGTCAGGTGGCGGCCCGTTCCCGAGCGCGAGAAGGGTGTCGACGGCTGCCTCGTAAAGCGGCGCCATGTCTCCGCCTGCCGCGAGCTCCGCCCCAAAAACCTGATCGCCAAAATCTTCGATCAGCAGGAAGCCCTGTTCCAGGTCATAGGCGAACACTGCCGGCGCGGTCACGCCGCAATCGCGCAGCGCCTTGGAAAGCGCAACGAAGGGCGTGACGTCTTCGGCAAGGTGCACGAGCGCGCTGTAAGGCTTGCCGTCCCGGATGGGCGGCCCGTCCGGCTGGCGCGGCGCGTTCATCAGAATGGCGCTCCGCTCCGGCAACAGCAGCCGGGAATAGGCGCGCGGCGATGCATCGCCCTGAAGATAGAGGGCGACCGCATCCGCATAGGGAGTGCCCTCGACGAATGCGCAAAGGGCGCGTAGCCGCTCGAGCCGCGGCGCCCAGCTGCCCTTGCCGGTCAGGATCACCCGCCGCCGGTTTGGATCGGCCGTCTCCTCGAGCGCCATATCGAGTCTGTCCGGCGGCAAAGACTCTTCGGCGCGCTCCGGCCATTCGATGATGACGACGCCCGTGTCGAGCGCATCGTCGAGACCAAGCTCGTCGAGCTCGCCCGGCTGCAAGCGATAGAAGTCAGCGTGCACGATGCCGAAGCGCGCCGCCTCGTATTTCTGCATGATCGCGAAGGTCGGGCTTGGAACTTCGCTCTCGCCTGTCAGCCGGTGAATCAAGGCGCGTGCGAACGTCGTCTTCCCCGCGCCCAGGGGGCCACTGAGCGTGATGACGTCTTGCGGCCGCAGCATGATTGCAAGCCGGCTCGCCAGACGGTCAAGCTGCGTAAGGTCGAGATTTTCGATCGTCCATGACGCGTTCATACAAGGCGTCATCCGGCGCGGCTGGCGCGGACATCCCGCTCGTCCTCTGCCGGCTCGTGCGCGTCGGCGCTCCGCCGCAGCGGAAGCAGCACCCTGACAGTCGTGCCCTGGCCTGGAATGGATTTCAGGCTGACGCTGCCGCCATGCAGCTCGGCGATGCTCTTGACGAGAGCGAGGCCCAGTCCAGGCCCACGATGCCGCGAGCCCTGAGAGCGGCTTTCGAAGCGCTCGAACACAGCGGCCTGATAATCTTCGGGAATGCCGACACCCTGATCGGCGACCACCAATGCCACCATCTCACCTTCGGGCTGGCAGGTAAGCGTGATGGTCCCGCCCGCCGACGAGAAACCGATCGCATTGGAGAGCAGGTTGCGCAGAATTTGTACTACGCGCGTGCCGTCGGCGACGAATGTGCCGAGGCAACTATCGATGTCCATTTCCAGCGTAAGCTGACTGCGATCGATCTGCTGCCTTACGCTCGCCGCGGCCCGGTTGACGAGGTCGCGGATGTCGACGGTCGTGAACTCCAGCTCGAAATAGCCGGCGTCCATCGTCGCGAGATCGAAGGCCGCATCTGTGATCGAGAGGAGGGACCATCCGGATGTCATGATGCCGCTCAGATATTCCTCCTGGGCCTTGGTCAACGGCCCGAAATGTTTGCCTTCCAGCAATTCCGCAAAGCCGAGAATGGTGGTGAGCGGAGTGCGCAATTCATACGACACATTCGACAGAATGTTGGCGCGCAGTCGGTCGGTCCTCTCCAGGGCCTCATTGCGTTCCCGCAAAGCCCGCTCCACCCGCTTGGAATCGGAGACGTCGATATAAGTCAGGAGCGTGCCGCCGTCTGGCAGCGGCAGGGCGGCTGAGGCGATGACACTGCCGTCGTCACGGTCATATTGCGTTTCGGCGGGGAGGCGCTCGGCGACGATCGCCGTGACCTGAGCTTTCGTGCGCTCCCATTCTTCGGCATTGTTATAGAGCACCCGGCAGCATGCGATGACATCTTCGATATGCGGCTTGGCGTCGAGCTGACTTGGGCTAAGGTGCCACAGATCCGCAAAGGCGCGGTTGTAGAGCCTGAGGCGCCCGTTCTGGCCGAACACGGCCACGCCTTCGCGCAGCGTATCGAGCGTTTCGCGCTGCACTTCAATCAGGGCGTTATACCGACTCTCCAGTGCAATGCGCTCCGTGATGTTCTCGTAGAGATAGGTCACCCCTCCCGTCTCGTCGGCATCGGCAATGATATGCAGCATACGGCCGTCAGGAAGGTGCCAATGGTCCTCGACCTGGGTATTGGTGCCGTAAACGGACAGCCAGCCGCGCTTCCACTCCCGATAGTCCGCCCGCTCCTCAAGCCGGCGCGCGTGCCTCAGCCTATCCAGG
>DASQLK010000118.1:0-10389 GCA_035630055.1 Methyloceanibacter sp.
CGAAGGGCCGGCCTGGAGCGGCGTCGGCCGCTACCTCCTGTGGAGCGACATCCCCAACGACGAGAACCTGCGCTGGCTCGAGGAGGACGGCCACGTGGCGCGGCGCTTCCGCTCCCCGGCCGGCAATTCGAACGGCAACACCTTTGATTTCGAGGGCCGGCAGATCGCCTGCCAGCACGGCACGCGCAAGGTGGTGCGCTACGAGCACGACGGAAAGGTGACGGTGCTCGCGGAGCGTTTCGAAGGGCAGGAATTCAACGCCCCGAACGACGCCGTCGTGCATCCGAACGACGGCTCGATCTGGTTCACCGATCCGGGCTACGGCTCGCTCATGGAATACGAGGGCAACCGTCTGCCCGGCAGCGCCGCGAACCCGCAGCCGATCCGCAAGGAGGCGATCTACCGGATCGACAAGAGCGGCGCCATCGCCAAGGTCGCCGAGGAACCGTTCAAGCCGAACGGCCTCTGCTTCTCGCACGACTACAAGCGCCTTTACGTCGCCGATACCGGCAAGTCGCATTACGATCAGGCCAAGAGCATCATCTGGGCGTTTGAGGTCGACGGCGCGCGCTTGCGCGACCCCAAGACCTTCACGAGCATGGAGATGGACGGCAAGGCCGGCTTCGCCGACGGCATCCGCTGCGACGAGGACGGCAATGTCTGGGCGAGCGCCGGCTGGGTGGGTGACGGCTATGACGGCGTGCACGTGTTCGCGCCGGACGGTCAGCGCATCGGCCAGATCCGCCTACCCGAGATCTGCTCCAACGTCTGCTTCGGCGGCACCAAGCGGAACCGCTTGTTCATGACGGCGAGCCAGTCGCTCTACGCCTGCTTCGTGGAGACGCGCGGCGCGCATATCACGTAAGGCGAGGCGCGCGCGACCGTCCGCGGCCTTGCGCGCGACAAATCTCGCTGGAATCTCCAGGATCCATCAGCCCGTCTGAAGGCCGCGGCGCGAGACGCTCTCCATCCTCATCGCCATCGGCCTCGAGGAGCACGAGCTCGTCTCGCAACAGGGCGAGCGACGCAGGGACGGATTTAGCTTCGGGACTTTTACCGCGGCGGCGAAGGCATCGCGGACGAGTGGTGGTCCACGATCTTGCAATCGGTGCCATCCTTCACCAGGGTGAAGCTATAGCGGGCGGGGATCGATTTCGTTTCGCCGTCCTTTGTGTACGAGAAGGTATAGTAGCCCGTGTTCACCGCGGTGTCCCCATAGACGCGGATCAATTGGTCTCCAAATTTGACGGTGGCCTTTGGCAGCGCCTGAAAGGCCCCGACGAAATAGGCCTTCAGCGCAGCTGGATCCGAGCGTATTACGGTGGGTGAAAGAGTACCCCACAATACCGCGTCCTTGGAATAAAGCGCCGTGATGGTATCCGGATCGTTGTCGGCGAAGACCGCAATCCACTTTTCCACGGCGCGCGCGACCGCATCCTTCGGGCATGCCGTTGCGGTTTGCACCGAGAGGCCCGCACTCAATACGAGCACGGCACCCCTGCTCACAAGACCTGCTTGCATCATGTCCTCTCTCCCATCAGCACCTGCGCATTGAGTTCCGCCCGTCCGCGTCGGTCCCTTGCGACGCGAACGCTGCCGACACGCGTTTTGCCAAGATCGCTGCGCAGATCATGGTCCGAGCGCGCATGAAGAGCGCGGTGTCAGGTCATCAGTCAGCAGGTGGAGTGCCGTTGCTACCTCCTGTTGCCGGCTGCGAGCCCAGCCATTCACAGAGGCGCGAACGCGGCGGCGCATGCTCCGCAGTGTCGGGCGTCTTGGTGCCGCTAAGCTGCACAAAACCGCGACTGTTGTCCAATCACTTTCGTGGGGTGTGAGCGCAGCTACGCGGCATGGCAGGCTCACTTTGAGCCGGTCCTGCCACGCGGCAAACCGGTCTCCGCCAATAGCGGGTCGGCGGCAGGGCCGAAGGTAAACGGGGCAGCACGCGGAATGCGAAAGCGGCCGCCGGATTCCGCACAATCCCCGACTCGCGCTAAGCTTCGGGCAGCCCTCGACGGACGTGCCGCATGCGCAAGAACATCGTCTTCTTCTCCGACCGCACGGAGAATGACGGTGCGCATGGCTCAAGTCGAGCGTGGGCAAGCCCACCCGATTACGTGCGCCGTCGATCAACTCAAGCGAGGCATCAAGCCGCCAGCCTGCCCCTGGATGCACATACGATGAGGCGAGCGGACCTCATAGCGCTCCCAAGTCACGGAAACCAGAGAAGACTTGTGGAGCATACCGTTACAGTATCATGAACGCGTCCAGCCGCAGCACAGTCCATGGTCGGGACCGTTAGCCCATGCACATGCTTTGGAGCCCTATCCTCTGTATCGCGCTGTTCTTCTGGCAGGACGGAGTAGTCGCTGCGGAGCAGGCCGGCTCGGGCAGCTGGACGGCCGGAACCGATCTGGCGCGCCCGCCGGACCTGCCGGCCGTCGGCAAGTGGATGATCGCCGCCGACGGCACACCGGCTCACTGGATGGGGCAGACTTACGAGGGGAAGCGTCTGCGCGAGCCCATCAATGTCATCATCATCGACGAAGGAGCGGTGAGCGCTGCGCAGGCAAGCGCGCAGCTGGTGTCAGCTGCCGCCGAGGCGGGCTACCCGGTGCGAATGGGCCATTCGACCGGTTATCGAGCCTATCTGGGCGACCAAGCTTATTCGCAGATCCCGCGTGGGTGGGACGACGCGTTGTCCGATGACCCGTTCGAGCTCAGCAACAATCACGGTCGGCTCTTCGGCCCGCACAGGGCGGCTCGCGGGTATGTCCTCACCGGTGCGTTCAGCCGCGAAGAGGTCGACCTGTTTCGGTGGCCCGGTCATCGCTATGCTTCGTTCGTCAAGGCCAGGGATGATTTTGCCGAACGGCTCGCCCGCACGTCGCGCTACCGACTGATCGGGTTCGTTTCCTTGGACAATGCTGCCATCGATGATCCCGAGGTCTCGACGGGCGATCACGACGGCAAGGCGGCCCTCTTGGCAGCGAGTCGATGACCCCAGGGAGCACACCTTGAGCTTCGTGGGCGCTGTCATACCCGACGGGGCATGACAGACCCGGAAGCGACGCCGCTGCCTCAGGCCGCGCGGGAGGCGTCCGCCGCGCTCGCGCTGGAAAAACCCTGAGCTTCGACGCCCAATTCCGCCATAAGCCAATCGGCGAAGGCCTTGAGCGGGTAGCGCTGGCGGACGTGCCGCGGAAACACGAGGTTGTGTCCGACATAGCGGATCGGCACGGCGCTGCCGTGCAAGGGCATGACCAGGCGCCCGGAAGCGAGCTCGCGCTCGGCCAGGCGCGTCGATTCGAGGGCGACGCCGAGACCTTCGGCGGCGGCCGCGATGGCCAGGAAGCTGCGGTCGAAGCGGCTGCCGTTCGGCGGCGGCGGCGCGAGGCCGTTGGCGGCGAACCAGTCCGCCCATTGGATTTGCTTGCTGTCGCTCTGGATCAGCACGTGGTGCAGGAGATCCGAAGGCCTCTCGATCGTCGCCGCCAGTTCGGGCGCGCAGATCGGCGCGATCGTCTCCTCGCCGAGCGGGACGACGATCAGGCCATCGACGCGAGGCGGACCATAGATGATGTCCGCGTCGAACTCGTCGGACGTGAAGCGGGTGTAATCGGTGCCGGCTGCGAGGCGCACCTCAAGGCTCGGGTGTTTTTTCAGGAAGTCGCCGAGCCTCGGGGTCAGCCATTGCGCCGCGAAGCTCGGCGCGCAATGGAGGCGCAGGAGCTTGGGGCCGCGCGTCGAGACGACGTCCATGCCGCGGCGGAGCTCATCGAAGGCCCGGCTGACGTGGCGCATCAGGACCTCGCCTTCGTGGGTCAGGTGCACATGGCGCGTGTCGCGCTCGAAGAGCGGGATGCCGAGGACCTGCTCGAGCTTGCGGATGGCGTGGCTGACGGCGCTCGGCGTCAGATTCAGCATCAGAGCCGCCGCCCGAAACGACCCGGTCCGGCCAGCCGCCTCGAAAGCCCTGAGGAAGGAAAGGGGCACGTGCTGGAGCATGGGACGAGTGAACTGGATTCAACAGGGGTTGTAAACATCGCGTTTGTCCGGGCGGCCGGGCCGGTCGATACCTCCGCCAACAACGACCAAGAAGCGATGGTGGAGGAACGATGCTTCTCGAAGGCAAGGCTGCCGTCATCTCAGGAGGCGCGAGCCCGCGCGGCATCGGCCTGACCACCGCCCGCCTGTTCGCGCAGCACGGCGCCAGGGTCGCTATTCTCGACCTTGACGCATCGGGCGCCAAGGCGGCGGCCGCGTCTTTAGGCGCGGGTCATCTCGGCATAGGCTGCAACGTCGTCGATCCCAACGCCTGCCGGCGGGCCGCCGATGCGGCGATCGAAGCGTTCGGACAGGTCGACGTGCTCCTCAACAACGCCGGCATCACGCAGCCGGCGAAGACCATGGACATCGACGAGGCGAGCTGGCGCCGCATCCTCGACGTCAACCTCACCGGCGTCCTTCATCTCAGCCAAGCCCTCATCCCGCATATGCGCGCGCGCCGGAGTGGCTCGATCGCCTGCATGTCGTCGGTCTCGGCGCAACGCGGCGGCGGGATCTTCGGCGGCCCGCATTATTCGGCCGCGAAGGCCGGCGTGCTGGGGCTTGCCAAGGCAATGGCGCGCGAGCTCGGCCCGGACGGGATCCGCGTCAACTGCGTCACGCCCGGGCTGATCCAGACCGACATCACGGGCGGCAAGCTCACCGACGAGATGCGGAAGGACATTCTCAAGGGCATTCCGCTGAACCGCCTCGGAAACGCCGAGGACGTCGCCGGCGCCTACCTGTTCCTCGCCTCGGACCTATCCGCCTACATCACCGGCGCGGTGATCGACGTCAACGGCGGCATGCTCATCCACTGACCGCGCCGCAAGCCTACCGGAGATCAGCCATGCAAGGGCTCACGAAGACGTTGGCCAATGCGCCGAGCCTGGACGATCGCGCCTGGCGCATTCGCCGCAACGCGCTGCGCATGGGCGAGGTTCAGGGACAAGGCTATATCGCGCAGGCGCTCGGCGTCGCCGACGTGCTGGCAGTGTCCTACTTCCACGCGCTCAATTATCGGCCCGAGGAGCCCTATTGGGAGGACCGCGACCGCTTCCTGCTGTCCATCGGTCATTACGCGATCGCCCTGTACGCGGCTTTGATCGAGGCGGGCATCGTCCCGGAAGCGGAGCTCGAGACCTACGGCACCGACGACAGTCGCCTGCCGATGTCGGGCATGGCCAGCTACACGCCGGGCATGGAGATCAGCGGCGGCTCGCTCGGCATCGGCCTCGGCATCGCCGTCGGCATCGGGCTCGGCCTCAAGCGCAAGTCGTCGCGGTCCTTCGTCTACAACCTCATGTCGGACGGCGAGCTGAATGAGGGCCCGACCTGGGAAGCGGCCATGTCGGCGGGCCATTGGGGGCTCGACAACCTGATCTGCCTCGTCGACGTCAACCGGATGCAGGCCGACGGGCCCTCGACCAGCGTGCTCAATTTCGAGCCCCTACCGGCCAAGTGGGAGGCATTCGGCTGGCATGCGCAGCGCGTCGACGGCAACGACATCGCGACGCTGGTCCGCGCGTTCGACGCGGCGCGCCAGCTCGCCGAGCCGAAGCCGCGCGTCGTCATCTGCGACACCAAGATGGCGAAGGGCGTGCCCTTCCTCGAGACCCGCGACAAGTCGCACTTCCTGCGGGTTGAGCAACACGAATGGGCGCTCGCCATCGACGCCCTCGATGCGGGGAGGATGTCATGAGCAAGCGGGGACCTTGGCGCGGCGGCGCCGCGCTGGCGCAACAGCCGCGAGCGGAGGATTCCGGGCGGCCGCGCCTCACCACATCAGCGATGATCGCCTCGCTGGCCGCCGAGGGTCAGCGCACAAGCCCGGCGCCGTTCGGGCGGGCCCTGGTCGAAGCGGCGAAGAGCCGTCCCGAGATCGTCGGCATGACGGCCGATCTCAGCAAATACACAGACCTGCACGTCTTCGCGAAGGAGTATCCGGAGCGCTTCTACCAGATGGGCATGGCCGAGCAGCTCCTCATGCTGGCGGCCGCGGGCCTCGCCCACGAGGGCTTCGTGCCGTTTGTCACGACTTACGCGGTCTTCGCCTCGCGCCGCACCTACGACTTCATCAGCCAGGGGATCGCCGAGGAAGGCCTCAACGTAAAGGTCTGCTGCGCGCTGCCAGGGCTGACGACAGGCTACGGCCCGAGCCACCAGGCGACCGAGGACATCGCCATCTTCCGCGCCATGCCCGACCTCACGGTCGTCGACCCGTGCGATGCGCTCGACATCGAGCAGGCGACGCATGCGATCGCCGCCCATGACGGGCCGGTCTACATGCGCCTCCTGCGCGGCAACGTCCCTCTCGTCCTCGACGAATACGACTACAGGTTCGAGCTCGGGCAGGCGAAGCTGATCCGCGACGGCGCCGACGTGCTCGTCGTCTCGTCCGGGTTCATGACCATGCGGGCGCTGGAAACGGCGAAGCTCCTCGCGGCCGACCGCGTCGATGTCGCGGTGCTGCACGTGCCGACCATCAAGCCGCTCGATGAGGGTGCCATCCTGCGCGAGGCAGGTCGCGGCGGGCGCCTGGTGATCGTGGCGGAAAACCATTCGGTCATCGGCGGCCTCGGTGAAGCCGTGGCCGGCACGCTCCTGCGTGCCGGAGTCGCCCCGCGCCGCTTCGGCCAGGTGGCGCTGCCCGACGCCTTCCTCGACGCCGGCGCGCTGCCGACCCTGCACGACCGCTATGGCATCTCGGCCAAGGCGATGGCGGAGACCATCAAGCGCCAGCTCTAGACATGCTGCAACAGGCCGCAGCAGCGGTCGACGTCCGGGAGGAGAGCATGACGAAACCCATGAAGCCCGCGCGCCGGACCGTTTTGCTCGACGTTGCCGGAACGCTCGCGGCGCCGAGCGAGGCGACGATGCAGCAGCGCATGCCGGCTCAGGAGATGGAAACGCATCCCCGTCGGCGATTTCATCAAGCAGCTGCGCGCCGCCGCGGGAGCGTGACGTGACGCACCCGTTCCACACCGCCCCAGTGGCGTCCGGAGAAGCCGTAGCGCTCCCCCAGCCGCCGCCGCGCAGCGCCCTCCTGATCGCGGCGGACCGGGTCGATCGCGCCGTCGCCGTGCTCTGCCGGGGCGTGCTCCTCGTCACCGGCATCGTCCTGATGGGCGTCCTCACGGCCAATGTCATCGCCCGCTACGTGCTCGCCACCGGCGGCTTCGACTGGGCCGAGGAGGTTCCGGAGCAGGTTTTTCCGTGGTTCATCATGGCCGGGGTCGCGCTCGCGGTGCAGCACGGCGGCCACATCGCCGTGGAATGGCTGCTCGGCCGCCTGCAGCGCGGTGGGACGCGCATCGTGCTGCTCGCCGGCCACGCGCTCGTCATCGGCGCCTATGCTTTCCTATGCTGGCAGGCGCTCGAAGTCGGCGAGATCGTCGCGATCGAGCGCAGCCCGGCGCTTGGGCTGCCCAAGACCTACGGCTATTGGGCGATCGCCGCCGGCTGCGCACTCGTCGCCCTGTCGAAGGCCATGGTCGCGGTGCGTCTCGCGGTGATCGGCCCCGAGGCCATGCCCCGCCCCAGCCCGGAGGAGATGCCGACATGAGCCTCATCCTCATACTCGCCTTTGCGGCCCTCATGGTGGCGGTCGTGCCGGTCGCGCATGCGCTCGTGATCGCCTCCGCGACCGCCTTGCTCTGGGATGGGCGGCTTCCGCTCACGCTCGTCGTGCAGCAGATGTTCCAGCAGACGCAGTCCTTCCCGATGCTGGCGCTGCCGTTCTTCATCCTCGCCGGCACGCTCATCATGGAGGGCAAGCTGGGACAGGAACTGCTGCGCTTTTCAGGGGAGCTGATGCAGCGGGTGCGCGGCGGCGCGCTCTCGACGACCGTGGTCGGCTCGGTCGTATTCGGCGGCGTCTCCGGCAGCGCCGTCGCCAATGCCAGCGCCCTCGGCTCCGTGCTGATCCCCTGGCAGAAACGTCAGGGCTATCCGGCCGGACTGTGCGCGGCCAACAATGCGACCTCGGCGGTGATCGACATCCTCATCCCGCCCTCGATCCCGATGATCCTCTACGCCGTGGTCAGCGGCGTCAGCATCGGCGACCTCTTTCTCGCCGGCGTGCTGCCCGGACTCCTGATGGCCGGCGGCTTCGTCGCCGTCTGCTGGTGGAACGCGCGCCGGCTCGATCTGTCGACGGAAGCGCCGCCGCTCGACATCCGCCATGTCGCGCGCCTCGCGATGCTGGCGACGCCGGCCCTCATTCTGCCGGTGCTCATCCTGGTGGCGCTCCGTTTCGGCTTCGCGACGCCGACCGAGATCGCCGTCATGGCCGTGCTCTACGCGCTCGCCGCAAGCCTCGTGATCTATCGCGACATGTCCTGGCGGCGCTTCCACAAGGCCATGATCGATGCCGGCATCGCCACCGGCATCGTGATGATGGTCATCATGGGTAGCGCGGCGGCGAGCTGGATCCTGACCTACGACCAGGTGCCGCAGCGCTTCGCCGAATGGATCTCGACCACCCTGCGCGAGCCGTGGCTGGTGATCATGGCCATGAACCTGATCATGCTGGCGATCGGTGGCCCGCTCGATCTCGCGCCGGCGATCCTGCTGCTGGCGCCGATCTTCGTGCCGCTCGCCCAGCAGATCGGCCTCGACCCGCTCCAGCTCGGCCTCATGATGGTTCTGAACCTCGGCATCGGCCTCTACACGCCGCCGGTCGGAACGACGCTGTTCATCTCCTCGACCATCGCCGGGAGCACCATGGGCGAGACGACGCGGGCCCTGTGGCCTTACTTCTTCGTCGCCATCGTGCTGCTGCTGGGGATCAGCTACATTCCGGCCCTGACCATCCGATTCTGATCCCGCCCCGGAAGCACGCGAGACCTGCAGGTTGCAGGTCCCAGAGAACATGCGCGACCACCACGGCGTTTGCCCCACCTCCTGAGGCGCCGCTTCGGTCAGGGCCGGTCGTAGACGGACGGAAACGGCCGCAGGGCCTCCAGGATGCTGCTCCCGTCGTCACCAGATCGGAGCATCCCTTGCGTGGCGCGGCGGCGCACGAATTCGTCGATCTCGGCGCGCGTGAGCCCGATGTCGGACAGCATGTGCTCGTCGAATGATTTCAGGTAGTTCGCTTCGGCGGCGATGCGCCGCTCGCGCCTGTATCGGCGCACGATTGCGAGGACGGCGTCGCAGAGCCTGCGCGCCGGGCCGCCGCTGCGGTCGTGCCAAGCGCCGTCACGTCCATGAATCCGTGAATGGAATGCGGGCATCGAACTCTCCTCGCAGATGCACTGCAGGAACTCGCGCCGATATGCGCGCGCTCGCCGCGCCATGCTTGGAGAAAGGTTTGAGGCTGGCTTGAGATCGCCTGGCCTTTTCGATGTCCGCTTGGCGCGAAAAAATCGCGGAAATCTCCAGGGATTCATGAGCTCGTCTGAAAGCCGCAGCCCGTCTCCTGGTTTAGCGGTGTCTCCATGCCGAAAGGCGTTCGTTTTGGAGAACGGTCATGCCCCTTTTGTTGACAGCTGCGGAGACACTCGCCCGGGCGGCGATGGATGGTTGGGCGAGCCTCAAGAGGGAGGCGGCGCGCCGGCGCACGGTGGCGGCGCTATCCGCCCTCGATGGTCGCACCCTCACCGATATCGGACTCTGCCGCGGCGAGATCCTCAGCATCGCCTATGGCGTCGGCGTGGAGCGCAGGCGCAGCCTGAGGCACGAGTGAGGGGGCGCGTGGAGCTCGGAGGACGCGCCGGGTTCAGGCCGGCACGCCCGCGCGGCGCAGTCCTTCGAGGTAGCGCTCGACGAGGCTCTCGTCGGAGCAGTAGAAAAAATCCTTGCGGGCGTAGTCACGCGTGTAAAGCGGCTTCTTGGCCATGAGGTCGGGCACGGCCTCGCGCGCCGCCGCGATATCACCGGCCGCGCCGAGGGTCGCGACCAGGAGCGCGTGCGGAAAATAGCTGGCATTCGGCTGCCGGATCGCCTTGCGGGCGAAGAAGGCCGCGCTCTTCAACTCGCCAAGCGAGAAATGCGCGAGCGCGCGGACCTGATAGAAGGTCCACAGATGTGGATCGCGCGGGCTGAGCTCGACCGCGCGCTCGATGAGCGCGATCGCTTCGTCTTCGCGCCCGGCCCAGATCATCGCAAAACCGAGCGCAAAATAACCCTGCGCGAAGCTCGGATTGAGCTCGATCGCGTGCTCCAGGGCGGCAATCGCCTCGTCGTAATGGCGCAGCAGCGTGTGGGTGCGGCCGAGTACGCAATGGCAGAGGCAGTCGCGCTCGTCGAGGGCCACGGCGGTGCGGCCCTCGGCGAGGGCCGCTTGCAGCAGGGCAGGGCGCTCCGCCGGTGGCCCGTAGAAAGCTTTTTGCAGGGTTA
>DASQLK010000119.1:0-15806 GCA_035630055.1 Methyloceanibacter sp.
CGTCGTGCGCTCTTCGCCTGAGTCCTCCGCCTGCGCTTCTGCGCCTTCAGCGGCCTCGGCACCGGACTGTTGCGCGCCGCCGCGCGACCGCGAATCCGGCCGGCCGCGTCCACCGCGCCCGCGGCCGCGGCGCCTGCGTCCGCGCCCCGCTGCCGCTTCGTCGTCTTCCAGAGCCTCAGCGGCGCTCGCGCGGCTTTGCTCCTGCGCCTCTTCTTCAAGCAGGCGCTGCCGGTCCGCGACCGGGATCTGATAATAATCGGGGTGAATTTCAGTAAAGGCTAGAAATCCGTGTCGATTACCGCCGTAATCGACGAAAGCCGCCTGGAGCGATGGCTCCACCCGGGTGACTTTCGCAAGATAAATGTTGCCGCGTAATTGCTTCTTGCTTGCGGATTCGTAGTCAAATTCCTCGACTCGGTGGCCTCTTACCACGACGACCCGGGTTTCCTCCGGATGCGCCGCATCGATGAGCATTTTGCTTGCCATGTAAATGATTCTCCCGCGCGCGGGACGGGAAGGCCGACGGAATTACACATCGTGCCGAACTCGAGCCGTGGGCCCGCGCGCGCCAATGACCAATGGACCATGATTCGCCGCGATGAGCCTCGGAGGAAGACAGCCAACGATGGCCAAGGACGGCCGAAGCCGTCTCATGCGCCATCAGAATCCCGGAAATCATCGTCATATTTCCGAGGGTTGTCCCTGTCTGTTGAGTCTGCATCGCAGTCCTCGCCGCCGGGCATTTGCCACGGCTAGAGAAGCTTTTCAACCGGCGGTCGGAATGGGTGACCGCTGTCTTTTCCGCGCCCTGGCCGGTTCGCATGGACCGGACGCCTGAAATAAACTGCCCGTATCGCCAATGTGGCGTCCAAGGGCTCCGGCTCCCGAATGAGGGCCTGTCCTTTCATACGGGGTCGGTGGGAGATTTGGCAAGCGCGCGATTGCCCCCAAAAGCGTCACAAGCTTACCTTAACCACGGCGGGAGTAGATTTGGGCCTTCGAGAGCCATTTTTGTGCCACCGGCAAGGGGACACTCCCCCTGGCAAAAACCAAGAGCGGCCGAAACGTGTGGAAGCTTGCTGCGAGAAACGCCGGTCTTTACGCGCCCGCGGCCGCGCTCCTGGGCACGCTCTTCCTCGTCTTTTGCGCCGGCCCCTGTCAGGCGGAGCCTGCGGTCAAGCCAACCATCGCCAAGGATGCGCGTCTCGCCGGCGACCGCGAGCGCACGCGCTTCATCGCCGACCTCTCCAAGAAGGTTGAGATCCGGGCGTTCGCTCTCGACGATCCATATCGCGTCATCATCGACGTTCCGGACGTGAGCTTCCAGATGCCGGACGGGATCGGCAAGGAGCAGCGCGGCCTCGTGAGCGCGTACCGCTTCGGGCTGTTCGCGCCCGGCAAGTCTCGCATCGTCCTCGATGTCACCGGACCGTTCCTCATCGACAAGGCCTTTGTCCTTGAACGCAACGCCGAGCAGCCCGCACGCCTCGTCGTCGATCTCGTTCCGACCGACAAGAAGACCTTCGCGGCGAAGCAGCAGGAAGCGCGCGCGGAGGCCACGGCGAGCGTCGCCGCGGCAGAACGGCCCGATCCCACGCCCGCACCGCCGACCGGCAAGCCGGTCGTCGTCATCGACCCCGGCCACGGCGGCATCGATCCCGGCACGAAGGGCGGGAGCGGCGTCACCGAGAAAGAGGTCGTCTTGACCTTCGCCAAAATCCTGAAGGGCAAGCTCGACGCTGCGGGCCGCTATGAGGTGTTCATGACGCGGGAGGATGATACGTTCCTGCCGCTGCGCGAACGCGTCGCTTACGCGCAAGCGAAGTCGGCCGGGCTGTTCCTTTCCATCCATGCCGATTCGGTGTCGCGGCTTCCCGACCTGGCGCGCGGCGCAACGCTTTACACGCTTTCCGAGGACGCTTCCGACGACGAAGCGAAGGAACTGGCGGCGAAGGAGAATTTCTCGGACGCCGTCGCCGGCGTTGAGCTGCCGCGGGAATCGGACGAGGTCGTCGCCAACATCCTGCTCGACTTGGCCCGCCGCGAGACGCAGAACCGCTCCGTCGTCTTCGCCCGCTCAATGGTCGGCGAGCTGCACGCCGGCAACGCCGGCCTGCATAGCAAGGCGATGAAGTCTGCCGGCTTCCGGGTCCTCAAGGCGCCGGACGTGCCCTCGGTCCTGCTTGAGCTTGGGTTTCTCAGCAACGCCGACGATGAGAAGCGCCTGACGTCCGACAAGTGGCAGAAGGACACGGCGGATGCGATCGTGGCGGCCATCGACAGCTATTTCGCCAAACGGATTGCGCGCAGCCCGTATTAAGGCTCGCCCCGAAATCCGAGGCGCAGCAAGCGAATTCCCGCGACGCCAGCTTCATATTGCCATAATCTTGGCTAGGGTGACCCCGAGCAGCCAATGGCGCTCTGAAACCGGGGACGGGACAGAATCAGATGGATATTACGGCTCCGATCCGGCCGCCGGAGCAGCGTCGTCGCAAACGTCGCGGCGGCTTCGTGCTGCGCTTCCTCGGCTTCATGTTCGCCGCCGGAATGATCGTCTTCGTCGCGGTCGGCGGCGCTGCCGCTTTCTTCCTGTGGAAGGTCTCCAACGAGCTTCCGGACTACGAAGTGCTCGCCAAGTACGAGCCGCCGGTGATGACGCGCATCCACGCCAACGACGGCAGCCTCATCGCCGAGTTCGCACGCGAGCGCCGCATCTATGTTCCCTTCAGCGCGATGCCGGAGCAACTGATCCAGGCGTTCATCTCCGCCGAGGACAAGAACTTCTATCAGCATGGCGGCCTCGACATTCAGGGCATCATGCGTGCGCTCGTCACTAACATGAGCAACATCCAGGCCGGCCGCCGCATGGTCGGCGCGTCCACGATCACGCAGCAGGTCGCGAAGAACTTCCTCCTGACAAATGACGTCACCATCGAGCGCAAGCTCAAGGAGGCGATCCTCGCCATCCGCATCGAGCGCGCCTTCACCAAGGAACAGATCCTCGAACTCTATCTGAACGAGATCTATCTCGGCGGCGGCGCTTACGGTGTCGCCGCGGCCGCGCAGACCTATTGGGACAAGGCGCTGAACGAGCTGAGCATCGCTGACGCCGCCTATCTCGCCACGCTGCCGAAGGCGCCAAGCAACTACAATCCCTTCAAATATCCCGAGCGCGCCGTCGCCCGCCGCAACTGGGTCATCGACCGTATGGTGGAGAACGGCTTCGTTTCCCACGACGAGGGCGAGACGCAAAAGGCCGCTCCGCTCGGCGTGCAGGCCCGCACCTATGGCCCGAAGATCTTCGCCTCGGAATATTTTGCCGAGGAGGTGCGCCGCGAAATTCTCGACGTCTATGGCGAGGACAAGCTTTATGGCGGCGGCCTGTCGGTTCGCACCACTCTCGATCCGAGACTGCAGCGCATCGCGCGCAAGACGCTGGTGGATGGCCTCGTCGCCTATGACCATCGCCGCGGCGGCTGGCGCGGTCCGCTGAAGCAAGTCTCCCTGGACGAGGAGTGGGGCAAGACGCTCGGCGCCATTCCGGTTTGGTCGGATATCGATCCTTGGCGCTTGGCCGTCGTGCTCGATGTCTCCAAGGACAAGGCGATCGTCGGACTGCGCCCCGGACGGACGCTCTCAGGTGCGCTGGTCGCGGAGCGCGAGCAGGGCGTCATTCCCTTCGAGGAAGCAAAATGGGCACGGCCGAAGCTGCAACGCGGCCTCGGCCCCAATCCGACCTCGATGACGCAAGTGCTGAAGCCCGGCGACGTGATCTACGTTTCGCCGCGCAAGGCGAAAGAGGACAAGGACGGCAACCCCGGCGATCCTGAAAGCGTGAAGGGTCAATGGTCCCTCCAGCAGGTGCCGAAGATCAGCGGCGGCATGGTCGCCATGGATCCTCACACCGGCCGCATCCTCGCGATCGCCGGCGGCTTTAGCTTCGCCGAGAGCGAATTCGATCGCGCGACGCAGGCGCGCCGCCAGCCCGGTTCGTCGTTCAAGCCGCTTATCTACGCGACCGCGCTGGACAACGGCTACACGCCGTCCAGCATCATCGTCGACGGTCGGATCTGTCTCGATCAAGGCGCGGGCATGCCGCAATGGTGTCCGAAGAACTACGATGCCGGCTCCGCCGCGGGGCCGTCCACCTTGCGCTTCGGCATCGAGAAATCGCGCAACCTCATGACTGTGCGTCTCGCGCGCGACATTGGGATGCCCATCATTGGTGAGTATGCGCGCCGCTTCGGCGTCTACGACAATCTCATGCCGGCTCTGTCGATGTCGCTCGGCGCCGGCGAGACGACCGTGATGCGCATGGTCACGGGCTACGCCATGGTTGCCAATGGCGGCAAGGAGATTAAGGCGACGCTTATCGACCGCATTCAGGATCGCTACGGCCGCACCATCCGCCGCCACGACAACCGCGAATGCCAAGGTTGCGGCGCGCGCGAGTGGAACAACCAAAAAGAGCCGGATCTCGCCGACGACCGCAAGGAGGTCCTTGATGCGATGTCGGCCTATCAGATCACCGAGATCATGGAAGGCGTGGTGCAACGCGGCACGGCGCAAAAGCTGAAAGTGCTGAACCGGCCCATCGCCGGCAAGACCGGCACCACCAACGACGAGAAGGACGCCTGGTTTATCGGCTACACGCCGGACATGGTCGTTGGCCTCTATATCGGCTTCGATCAGCCGGCGCCCATGGGCCACGGCGAGACCGGCGGCAACGTCGCGGCGCCCGTGTTCCGCGACTTTATCCAGGAGGCGCTCGAAGGGCAGCCCGCCATTCCGTTCCGTGCGCCGCCCGGCATCAAGCTCGTCCGCGTCAATCACAAGACCGGCCTGCCTGCAGCGCCCGGCGACAAGTCGGCGATCATGGAGGCGTTCAAGCCGGGGCAGGAGCCCTATGGCTCTCCGGTTGCCGAGGAAGAAGGACTTCCTGGCGAGCCGGCACCTGAGATGGCCGCAGAAGGTTATCCGCCGCCTGACGATGTTTACGGTGCGCCCCCGGGGCCCGATCAGATGCAAGGCGGTCCTCCCGGTGCCTATCCGCCGCCACCGCAAGGCGCGTACCCGCCTCAAGGCGCGTACCCGCCGCCGCCGCCGGGCTACCCGGTGCCGCAAAGCGACGACCGCGCTTTGACATCGGGCACCGGCGGCCTCTACTAACCGCGTCAATTCCTGGCCGAGAAGACGCTATTGGGGTCCGTTCGACCCGCAGGCAGTTTGTTGTTCAGAGGACACGATGCGCGCCGAAATCGAATCCCTTGTCGATGAGATCAAAGAGTCTTTGAGCCTGTTGCGGAGGCATCTTTGACCCGGAACAGGCGAAGTCTCGTCTAGCCGAGCTCGACCGCGAGGCTGAGAACCCGAACTTCTGGAACGACTCCGCGCGCGCGCAAGGTCTGATGCGCGAGCGGCAGCAGCTCGAATCGAGCACGACCGCGTTCGCGCGCTTCACTCAAGAGCTTGCCGACAACATCGAGCTCGCAAAGCTTGGCGAGGAGGAGGGCGACGAGAGCGTTGTCGCCGACGCCGAGAAGGCCCTGAAGAAGCTCCGCCACGAGACGCATATGCGCGAGGTCGAGGCGCTGCTTTCGGGCGAGGCGGACGCCAACGACGCCTATGTCGAGGTTCATGCCGGCGCCGGTGGGACCGAGAGCCAGGACTGGGCTCAGATGCTGGAGCGCATGTATATCCGGTGGGGCGAAGGCCGCGACTACAAGGTCGAGATCATGGGCGAGCATCCCGGCGAGGAAGCAGGCGTCAAGTCCGCCACCATCCTGATCAAGGGCGTGAACGCTTATGGCTGGCTCAAGACGGAGTCCGGCGTGCATCGCCTCGTGCGCATCTCGCCGTTCGATTCGAACGCGCGGCGCCATACGAGCTTCGCGTCGGTTTCCGTCTACCCCGCCATCGATGATGCGATCACCATCGATATCGAGGATAAGGACGTGCGTATCGACACCTATCGCGCGAGCGGCGCGGGCGGGCAGCACGTCAACACGACCGACAGCGCGGTGCGCATCACTCACATTCCGACCGGCATCGTGGTGCAGTGCCAGAACGAGCGCTCACAGCATAAGAACCGCGCCACCGCCTGGGGGATGCTGCGTGCGCGCCTCTACGAAGCTGAGCTCAAGCGGCGTGAGGACGAGGCGCAAGCGACTGCCGATTCCAAGTCCGATATCGGCTGGGGCCATCAGATCCGCTCTTATGTGCTGCAGCCCTATCAGCTCGTGAAGGACGTGCGCACCGGGGTCGAGAGCACGAATCCCTCGGCCGTTCTCGATGGCGATATCGATCAGTTTATCGAGGCGGCGTTGGCCGAGCGCGTCCACGCGAACGAATAGAGCCGCACGGTTCAGCGGGCCCGCTATTCGGCGGCGGTCGAAGCCTTGCTTGGGTCAGAGGCGGCCTTCGCATCGCCTTCCGCGTTCTTCTCTCCGCTCTGCTCGAAGCTCGACGGCTTGTCCGTCTTCACCTCGCTGCGGAAACCGCGCTCCGGGGCCGCTGCAGCAGGTGCTGCGGCAGGTGCAGGCTTGCCGGATCCGGCCGCGGCGGTTCCCGAAAACGGATCATCGGAGCGGCGGGATTTCCCCTCGAAATAAGCGCCTTGCTCGATTGCGAGGCTCTGATGGTAGATGTCGCCCTCGACATGGGATTGCGCCTGGAGCGTGACGCGCAAGCCGCGCACCGAGCCGGTGACGCGGCCACGCACCACGATGTCCTCGGCAATGACGCTGCCGGTGATTTTCGAGGTCTCGCCGAGAAGCAGGGAGCCGCAATGGACGTCGCCCTGGATCTCGCCGTCCACCTGGATCTCGCCATTGGAGGTCACGTTGCCGACAATCATCAGGTCTTCCCCGATGATGGAGGGCACCGATTTGCCGGAGGTCGTGGTCGGGGTCTTGACGTAGCTCGTGGCCGGACGCTCTGCGAAGGGCGACGTTGACGGGCCGCTCGGACGCTCGCTCATCTTTGTAAGTGGGCTGCCGATCGGCTCCCGCTCCGGTTTCTTCGTGAACATCCGAACTCCTCCCACAAAAAGCCTAGGCCCCAGCGATCTAAAGATCCGTTAGCGCCCTGCCGCATGACATCCCGTGCCTAGAAGACCGTGCCGCTATTGAGTGGTGATAAAACCGAGCGCCCGCGGCCGGTCGGCAGAATATCCAGTTAGGGTGCTGTTGTCATTGTCTTCTTGGCCAGGGCGGCATCGCTCGCGCGCCCGGAATTCCTTGCCGATGATTTGTGCAAACGTCCCGCAGGCATTGGTGCGCGCCTTCCTTTGGCCGATTTTGCTCCCTCTTATAGATCAAGCCCTTACCTGGGCCGGTGCCCCATGTTAGGGAGGCTCGAGGGGGTGAGGGGCCAGCCGTGAAAACTCCAACGACGGCCATGCGCGGACCTTGGCGTCCCTTCGGTCCCATATTCGCCTTGCCTGTCCTTCCGCATTCGGGTGAAGAGGGTTCGAGGAGCTGGGCGCCGGCGCGGCGTGCGGGAGCCGTCGACGCATGAACGAGCCGATTGCAGGCGCCTTGGGCAAGCTCACGGAGGGCAAGAAAGCCCTCGTCGACCTGACCGCCAAAGGCCGCGCCCTTGTCGCGCAAGGCGTTCCCGCCCCGGTTCAGATCGAACTGCGCAAGATGGGAGACCGCGGCCGCGCCCTCATCAAGAGCGTGCCGGAACCCGTCCAGGTCGAACTGCGCAAGATGGGCACGCGCAGCGCTCATGTCTGCCGCGAGATCTTCGCCGGCATCCTCGTCGTCGGCCTCATCGTCATCGTCCTCGGCTATGGCCGCCTGGCCCGCGGGCCCATCTCGTTTCCAAGCCTCGTCCCCGCGCTTGAGACCGCCATCAACGGCGAGCTGAGCGACGTTCAGGTCAGGATCGAAGACGCCATCCTCCAGCGTTCCCCGGACGGTCCCGGCGTGCTCTTCCGTATCCGCAACATCCGCCTCGTCGACAAAGAGGGCGCCGTCGTCGCGCAGGCGCCGCTCGCCGCCATCGGCTTGAGTGGCAGCGCGCTGCTTTCCGGCCGCATCGCGCCCGGCAGCGTCGACTTCATCGGGCCGCGCCTGCTGTTGTTCTACGATGCCGACCGCGGGCTTTCGCTGACCTTCTCGAAATCGACCCTGACCGAGACCGAGGCGCTCCGCGGCACGCTGCCCGCCGACGGGCCTTCGACGCCTCCGTCGGAGACCGTCATGGCCAAGCGCTCGCAACAGCCCCCGGATGTCATTCCCGCCGGCCGCACCTTCGATGTGACCGGCGCGATCACCGATATTTTCGCTCAGGCGCGCAGCGGCAGCAGCTCCTACCTCAACCGCTTCGGCGTGAAGAATGCCGAGGTCGTGCTCAGCCAGAACGGCGCCCAGACGCTTTGGCAGGTGCCTGACTTCTCCATCGACATGGAGCATCGCGATCATCGCAGCATCCTTATTGGCCAGGCGAGCTTGCCGTCGACCAAGGGCGACTGGAATCTCGAGTTCCGCACCGAGCAGCGCAGCAAGCGCCAAAGCCTCACCTTCAATGCCCTCATCCAGGAACTGGTGCCGTCGGGCATCGCCGATCAGTTCCCCTCGATCGGCCTCCTCAAGGCGCTCGACATGCCGGTCTCCGGCGAGGCCAATGTGGAGCTGTCGTTGAACGGGGACTTCCTGGCTGGCGACGCCGAGTTCAAGCTGAAGCCCGGCGCGCTCACGCCGCCCTGGGACCCCGAGCGCGCGATGCAGGTCGATAGCGGCAGCCTACGGGTGAGCTACGTGAAGGTAGAGGATCGTGTCGTCATCTCGCCGTCGACCCTGCGCTGGGGCAACAGTGAAGCCACGATCAGCGGGGAGCTCACGCCGGTTCGCGACGCGAGCGGCGCGCCGACCTCCTGGAACTTTGCCTTCAAGGCCGATAACGCCGTCTTCGGTGTGGAGGAGGTGGGGCTCCCGCCGACCCGCATCGACGAGTGGTCGGTGGCCGGCAACATCGCGCCGGGCTCGAGCCACGTGACGCTGTCCAAATTCATCATCCGTTCCGGCACCGCGGCCATCGAGCTTTCCGGCACGATCGATGATGCGCCCGGCTCTCCGGCGGTCGCGATCGCTGGCACCGTCAGCCCCATGAGCATCGACACGCTGAAGCTGCTCTGGCCAAAATTTCTAGCCGGTGCCGCCCGGGAATGGGTGCTGGAGCGCGTCGCGGGCGGTCAGGTGCTGGGCGGCAACTTCAGCGTCAATCTGCAGCCGGGCGAACTCGAGCGCATCGAGAACGGCGGTGAGGTACCGCAGGGCGCGATCAACGTCGCGCTCGATCTCGCCGACATGCAGATCACCTACATTCCCAAGATGCCGCCCGTCATCACGGAAGCCGCCAAGCTGACCGTGTCCGGCACGGTGTTCTCGGTGGACATTCCGAAAGCCAAGGTCCTGCTCCCCTCCGGCACCGAGATTGCTTTGAGCGAAGGCCGCTTCTTCATCCCCGAACTGCGGCAGGACCCGCAGCAGGGCGAGCTGACCTTCAAGGCGGCGAGCACGACCCCGGCCGTCCTCCAGCTTCTCGATCACGAGCCGCTCGGCTTCATCACCGCCGTGAAGATGCGGCCGGAGGATTTTGGCGGCTCTGCCGTCGGCGATTTCTCCCTCACCATGCCGCTGATGAAGGAGCTGGAATTCAAGGACATCAAACTGAACGGCATGGCGCGCCTGGATGACGCCATCGCGACCAACGTCGCCGGGAAGCTGAACGTCGAAGGCGGCGCGATCGATGTCAGTCTGAGCGAGCAGGCGGTCGAGGCCAAGGGCGACATCATGATCAAGGGCGTACCGGCGCAGCTTCTTTGGCAGCGCATCTTCTATACGCCCGACGACCAGCAGCCCCCGATCAAGGTCACCGCGCTCCTCGACGAGCCGGCCCGCGAGACCCTCGGCATCAAGGTGAACCATCTCGTGCGCGGCCCGTTGCCCACGACTCTGTCCATGACTTCCGGTGCGGATGGGGCGCAGAAAATCGGCATGCATGCCGATCTCACCGGCGCCGAGCTTATTTTCGGCGCCATGGGCTGGACCAAGCCCAAGGGGCAGCCCGCCTCCGTTCAGTTCGATGTGGAGCAGGAGGAAGACGGCTCCACGCGGCTTGAGAATTTCCGCATTCTCGGCAACGAGATGACGATCGATGGCTGGATCGCGCTAGATGCCGAGCAGCATCTCAAATCTTTCCACTTCTCGGATTTCTCCTTCGATGCTCTCACCCATGTGGAGATCACGGCCGATGTGCGTGATGACCAGGTGCTGGAGATCACCGCCCACGGACCGAGCTATAACGGCAAGCAGTTCTTCCAGTCGCTTTTCTCGGCGGGCCAGCTCAGCGAGACAGGTGTCGAAGCGCAAGACCCGTTCGACATCGATCTCACTGCGCGGGTTGCATCCCTTGTCGGGCACTACAACACGACGGTCTCGAACGCTGTCGTCACCGTGAAGAAGCGCAAAGGCCGCCTCGTGGTGCTGGATGCCAAGGGCGATCTCAACGGCAAGGCCCCTGCGGCCGTGAAGCTGGAGAATAAGGAAGGCGCCCGTCACATAACCGCGGAATCGCGTGATGCAGGTGCCGCCTTCCGCCTCATCGGCTTTTATCCGAATGTCGAAGGCGGTGAGGCGTCGCTCCAGGTCAATCTCGATGCCGGCGGGCCCGGCGACAAGAGCGGGCTCCTGTGGGCCCGGAGCTTCACCGTGCTCGGCGACTCCGTCGTGACAGACGTCCTGTCGGATCCGAACGCCACGGCCGCACTCGGCAAGAGCAAGCCCGCTGGCAATAGACCGCGCATCGCGTTCGATCGCTTGCGCGCGCCGTTCTCTGTGGGCGCGGGCCAGTTCCGTCTGCGCGATGCGTATATGAACGGCCCCGCACTCGGCGCCACCATGCGCGGCACGGTCGACTTCAAGTCGAAGACCGTGGATCTCGGCGGCACCTATGTCCCGCTCTATGGGCTGAACTCCGCGCTCGGCGCCATTCCGATTCTCGGCAAGGTTCTGGTCGGCCGGCAAGGCGAGGGCGTTGTGGGCATCACCTTCGCGATCAAAGGGAAGCTCGATGACCCCGCCGTGCTGGTCAATCCGATGTCCGTCATGACGCCCGGCATCTTTCGGCAGATCTTCGAGTTTCAGGGTGGCGAACAGGGCGCGGTTCCGGAGCAGCGCGAATCCGCCTCGGGTTTCGAGCACGCCCGTCCCTAGATTTATCGCGGCCGGATCAAAACGTGCCGCTTCTTGCCGAGCGAAAGCTTGATGACGCCTTCCGGCGTGAGATCGTTTAGGGTGAGCAGCTGGCGCTCGTCGGTCACCGCCGCATCGTTCACTTTGATGCCGCCGCCCTTGATCTGCCGGCGTGCCTCGCCGGTCGACTGCACGAAGCCCGCATCCACGCTCAGCTTCAACACGCCAAGCCCGTTCTCAAGGTCTGCGCGTGCGACCTCGAGCGTCGGTAGGCTGGTCGCGATATGTCCCTCCTCGAAGGTCGTGCGCGCGGTCTCAGCGGCGCGGTCGGCGGCGTCGCGCCCGTGCACCAGCGCCGTCGCTTCGGTGGCAAGGACCTTCTTCGCCTCGTTCAACTCTGCGCCTTCGAGTTTGCCGAGCCGCGCGATCTCGTCGAGGGGAAGTTCCGTGAATAGCTTCAGGAAGCGCGTGACGTCCGCGTCTTCCGTGTTGCGCCAGAACTGCCAGTAGTCGTAGGCGCTCAGCATGTCGGGATTGAGCCACACCGCGCCTTGCGCGGTCTTGCCCATCTTGGCGCCCGACGACGTGGTGAGAAGCGCGGTCGTGAGCCCGAACAATTCCGCGCCATCGGTGCGGCGGCCAAGCTCGATCCCGCCTACGATGTTGCCCCACTGATCGGAGCCGCCCATCTGCAGTTTGCAGCCCATGCGCCGGTAAAGCTCGACGAAGTCGTAAGCCTGCAGCACCTGGTAATTGAACTCGATGAAGCTGAGCGGCTGCTCGCGTTCCAGCCTCAGCTTCACCGAGTCGAAGGTCAGCATGCGGTTGACGCTGAAATGCCGGCCATAGTCGCGGAGGAAATCGATGTAGTTCAGCTTCTCCAGCCAGTCGGCGTTATTGACCATGAGCGCGCCGGTGGCGCCGTCGCCGAATGTCAGGAACTTGGAGAACACCGATTCGATGCCGCCGATATTCGCCGCGATCTGCGCGTCGGTCAGGATCTTGCGCGCCTCGTCCTTGCCGGATGGATCGCCGACCTTGGTTGTGCCGCCCCCGATCAGCACGATGGGCCGGTGGCCGGTCTGCTGCAGCTTGCGCAGCATCATGATGCCGAGGAGATTGCCGACATGCAGGCTTGGCGCGGTGCAGTCGAAGCCGATATAGGCGGTGATCGTCTCCGCCTTCGCGATACGGTCCAGCGCCGCCTCATCGGTGCATTGGTGGATATAGCCGCGGGCGTGAAGCTCGCGCATGAAGTCGGATTTCAAGGTGGTCATGCTGACGGCCGTTGAGCACGCTTAAGGGTCTGACGCTGGCGCAAGCCTCTAACAGGTTTGGCCGAAAATTGCACGGGAGGGCGTGAGCGTGGATGAAGCTGGCCCGGATGCGGAGACGGGCCGCAAACGGATGCGCTATCGCGTACGCCATGCCGAAACTCTCCCCGGCGTTTCTGCCGCCTGGGAGGATGCAGGCTGGGCCGAGGCCGAGACGCTTTCGATTGCGAGCTATCACCCGCGCAGCACGGCGCATCGGCCCCGCGTCGCGGCGCGCCTCCTGCATGACGGTCGAACCATCGCTGGCATGTTTCGCGTCGAGGACCGCAATGTGCTTGCCCGCGCGACCGCCTATCAAGCGCCGACGCATGAGGATTCTTGCGTCGAGTTCTTTGCCATGCCGCGCACGAGCGCCGGCTATTTCAATTTCGAGTGGAATGCGATCGGCACGCTTCGTCTGTGGTACATCGACCGGCCGCGGCGCGCCGACGGCTCGTTCGAGAGCTACATTCCCGTGCCCCGAGAGACGGCGCGCGAAATCGCGGTGCATGCGTCTCTGAGCAAGCCGATATTTGAGGAGGAGCCCGGTCCGTTGCCCTGGACGGTCTCGTTTCGCATTCCCCGCGCGCTGTTTGAGACCTTCGTCGGCCCGCTCGGGCAACTTAGCGGCCAGACCTGGAGAGCGAACTTCTACAAATGCGCCGATGCCTCCTCGTGTCTCCACTGGGGCGCCTGGTCTGACATCGGCGCGCGCCTCGACTTCCACCAGCCGGCACGTTTTGGAGAGATTGTGTTCGAATAGGGGAGGCCGCGGAGCTCAGTACAGAAGATAGGGCTTCCGAATCTCGGCAAACTCGGCGACGCCCTCGCGCCAACTCGCAACGATGTCGTCGAGCGGCACCTGTTCCTCGATCTGCTGCCGCAAAGTCGGCGAGCCCGCCAGAATATCGATCGGCATCTTGTCGTGCTCGTATTCGTAAGGCGGATCGCGCCATGCGAACGCCTCCGGCGCGGCGCCGTAACATGCGCGGATGACCGCGGCTCCGGCCTTCACCGGCGCGAATGCCTCTCGGTCCGTCACGTGGATCTGGCAGCCGCCACAGGCCGTTCCCGCATGCTTCTGAAAGGTCGGCTCGAAATTCACCGCGCGGAAATACGCGCCTTCCAAGCCCGCTGCATTCAGGGTTCCCGCCAGCGCCTCGCCATCGAGCCAAGGCGCGCCGATGAGCTCGAATGGCCGCGTCGTGCCGCGCCCTTCCGAGAGCATCGTCCCCTCCAAGAGCACCGTGCCGGGATAGACGACCGCCGTCTCCAGCGTCGGCATGTTCGGCGATGGCATGATCCATGGCACGTCCGTCGCGTCGAAATACATCTCGCGCGACCAGCCTTGCATGGAAACCACTTCAAGCTCCGCGCCGATGCCGTGATGCTCGTTGAAGAGCCGTGCCAGCTCCGCCACCGTCATGCCGTGCCGCATCGGCATGCGGAACTGGCCCACGAAGGATTCATAGCCAGGCTCGAGCGTCATGCCTTCGATCTCTATTCCGCCGATCGGATTTGGACGGTCGCACACGATCACGGGAATGCCGGCGCGCGCCGCGGCGCGGAGGCAATTCGCCATGGTGTAGATGAACGTGTAGATGCGCGCGCCCACGTCCTGCAGATCGATCACGAGGACATCGATCAGGCTCAACATTTCCGGCGTCGGCTCGCGGGTCTCGCTGTAGAGCGAGAAGATCGGAACGTCGCGCCGCTTGTCTTTCGCGTGCGGCGTTTCGATCATGTTGTCCTGAAGATTGGACTGGTAGCCGTGCTGCGGTCCGAAGATCGCGGCGAGCGTACACTTGGTCGATCGGCTGAGCTGATCGACGATGTGGATGTAGCCGTGATCGATTGATGCCGGATTGGCCAGAACGCCGACGCGAAGCCCGTTCAAGCGGGGCGAGGCGAGGAGGCGTTCAGACCCGAGGAGCATGGCACCGTTGGAATTGCCGCTAAGCGCGCCTAGAGATCAGGCCGCGGAATCGCTCCGCTTCGTCTTGCCCTTGCCGAGCCGCTTGTCGAGATAGCCGTCGACCACTTCCATGAGACCGTCCATGCGGCCTTCGAAGAAATGGTTCGCTTCCGGCACGGTCGATTGCTCGACCACGATGCCCTTTTGCGTCTTCAGGCGCTCGACCAGGGTCTTGACCGATTCCGTCGGCACGACGCGGTCCTTGGCGCCATTCACCATGAGGCCCGACGAGGGGCACGGTGCGAGGAAGGTGAAGTCGTAGAGATTGGCCGGCGGCGCGACGCAGACGAAACCTTCGACCTCGGGGCGGCGCATGAGGAGTTGCATGGCGATCCACGAGCCGAACGAGACGCCGGCGATCCAGCAAGTCTGCGCGTCGGCGTTATAGGTCTGCAGCCAATCGAGCGCCGTGGCGGCATCCGCCAACTCGCCGGGACCGTTGTCGAACAGGCCTTCGCTGCGGCCGACGCCGCGGAAGTTGAAGCGCAGGACCGAGAAGCCGCGCCGCTGAAATGCGTAATAGAGGTGGTAGACGACCTGGTTATTCATCGTCCCGCCGAATTGCGGGTGAGGGTGCAGGATCAGCGCGACCGGTGCGTTCGGCGTGCCCTCGTGGTGGTAACGGGCTTCGATCCGGCCGCTCGGGCCACTGATGTTGACTTCAGGCATAAACAAAGGCCTCGACGGAAGTTAGCGGCAGGGAAGAAAGCGCCTTATTGCGCGAAATCCGGCAGCGACGCGGCCGGTAAACTTGACTCTGTTGTTCCAGAATCTTATACCCGTAGCAGCTTAGAATTGTTCCAAACAAGGACGCTCCGGCTGGGCCGCATATGCGGAGCGATCCTGTTTCGGCCGCGCTTCATAGCACGCGCGATGGGGGCTCGTGCAAGTTTTAACCGACGGCCGGGCGGCAGCGAGTTCGGTATGAGCGAGCGGTTTTATCTGGATTACAATGCCACGGCGCCGCTTCGCCCCGAAGTTCGCGACGCGATGATCGGAGCCCTGGCCCTGACGGGCAACCCGTCTTCCGTGCATGCGGAGGGGCGCGCTGCCCGCGCCGCCATCGACAAGGCGCGCGAGCAGGTCGCTGCCCTTGTCGGCGCGCGGCCGGAGGGTGTGATCTTCACCAGCGGCGGCACCGAGGCGAACGCCTTCGCGCTCCACCTAAGACCTGGAAATCCCTTGCATTATTTCGCCTCCGCCATCGAGCATCCGTCGGTGCTTGCAAACGTTCCGGTGGAAACGAGCCAAATTCCGGTCAGTTCGGATGGGGTGGTCGATCTCGACTGGCTCGCCGCCGCCCTTGAAAAAACTGGC
>DASQLK010000120.1:0-2393 GCA_035630055.1 Methyloceanibacter sp.
GCATGCGCAAGCGAAGCTCGGCGGTCGGCGTGTCGCCGGCGGCGTAACGGAAACGGTCGAGACGGGCGATCGCCTCATCGCCCGCGCCCTTCGGCAGATCAGGAATCAGGCGCTCGCCGCTGAGAAGCTCGGCGCAGCGCAGCGCGGCTGCACGGCCAAACACGACGAGATCGATGAGAGAGTTCGAGCCTAAGCGGTTCGCGCCATGCACAGACACGCAGGCCGCTTCGCCAAGCGCCATCAGGCCCGGCACGACCGCATCGACATCGCCGTCGCGCGGGGAAATCACTTCGCCATGCATGTTCGTTGGAATGCCGCCCATGTTGTAGTGGCAGGTGGGAATGACCGGGATCGGCGCTTGCGTCACGTCCACGCCGGCGAAGATGCGGGACGACTCTGTGATACCCGGCAGGCGCTCATGGATGATGTGGTCGGGAAGATGATCGAGATGCAGATGCATGTGATCCTTTTCGGGACCGACGCCGCGGCCTTCGCGGATCTCGATGGTGATGGCGCGGGAGACGACGTCGCGCGAGGCGAGATCCTTCGCCGACGGCGCGTAGCGCTCCATGAACTTCTCGCCCTCGGAATTGCGCAGGAAGCCGCCTTCTCCGCGCACGCCCTCGGTGATGAGCACGCCGGCGCCGTAGATGCCGGTCGGATGGAACTGCACGAACTCCATGTCCTGGAGCGGCAGGCCGGCGCGGAGCACCATGGCATTGCCGTCGCCGGTGCAGATATGCGCTGACGTGCAGGAGAAATAGGCACGGCCATAGCCGCCCGTGGCGAGGATCACCTGATGGCAGCGGAAGCGGTGCAGGGAGCCGTCCTGCATGGAAAGCGCGATGACGCCGCGGCAGCGCCCCTCATCGTCCATAATCAAATCAATGGCGAAATATTCGATGAAGAACTGCGCGGAGTGGCGGAGCGCCTGACCGTACATCGTGTGCAGCATGGCGTGGCCGGTGCGGTCGGCGGCGGCGCAGGTGCGCTTCGCCTGGCCCTTGCCGAAGTCCGTGGTCATGCCGCCAAAGGCGCGCTGCAAAATGCGGCCATCGTCGGTACGCGAGAAGGGCACGCCCCAATGCTCGAGCTCGTACACGGCCTCCGGCGCGTTGCGGCAGAGATATTCGATGGCGTCCTGATCGCCGAGCCAGTCCGAGCCCTTCACGGTGTCGTACATGTGCCAGCGCCAGTCGTCGGGGCCCATATTGCCGAGCGCGGCGGCGATGCCGCCTTGCGCGGCGACCGTATGCGAGCGGGTCGGGAAGACCTTGGTGATGCAGGCGGTGCGGAGGCCTGCCTCGCTGCAGCCGACGACGGCGCGCAGGCCGGAGCCGCCGGCGCCGACCACGACGACATCGTAGGCGTGGTCGTGGACCGGATAGGCGCGGCCGTTGACGTTCACAATCGTATGCGTGCCGTCGGGCGGCATGGCGTCGTTCGGCGTGGCGTCGTTAGGCTTGGCGTCCTGCGGCATGACGCGTCAGGCTCCGAGACTGATCTTGACGATGGCGAAGACGCTGGCGAGGCCGACGCCGAACGCAAAGAAGGTGGCGAACAGGATCGACAGGATGCGCAGATACTCGCCGTGCACGTAATCCTCGATGATCTCCTTCAGCCCGATACGCATATGGATCGATGCCGAGATCACGAGCGCAAGCATGACGAGCGCGACGAGCGGATGGGCGAGGTATGCGCGCACGTCGTCGTAGCCCGCGCCGATATGGCCGACGATGGAGAAGATCAAAAAGACGGTGAGGGGGATGTTGGCAAGCGCGGTGACGCGCTGACGCCAGAAGGTCTCGGTGCCACGATGCGCGGAGCCGAGGCCGCGGACGCGATTGAGCGGCGTGGTCATCGCTAGAAGCCTCCGCCGAGCCAGGCGCCGCCGAGCCAGATCAGCACGGTGAGCGTGATGGAGCCGATGATCGTGGCCCACGCGAAGACTTCGATGCTGACCAAGTCGAGCCCGGCGCCGGTGTCCCAGATCAGGTGGCGGATACCGCCCAGCATGTGGTGGATGAGCGCCCAGCTAAAAAGGAAGAGCAGGACACGGCCGGGCAGGCTGCCGAAGAAGGCGCTGACATGGGCGTATTGCTCCGGGCCGGCGGCAATGGCCACGAGCCACCAGGCGAGCAGCGCGAAGCCGGTGGCGTTCGCCACACCCGTGATGCGATGCGCGATCGACATCATCATAGTGAGCATCGGCCGATAGATGGACAGGTGCGGCGATAGCGGCCGCCGCGCCTCGAGTTTGCCGTTGCCCATTGTTTTTCGGTGTGATTGTTGCCCAGACGAGCCTTCTCATAACCCACTCATCCGTCAGGGGCAATCGAGGCCGAGTGTGGCCTTTGGTCGGGGGGCACAAGGGGCGCGCAGCGTTCCGTTCC
>DASQLK010000121.1:0-3088 GCA_035630055.1 Methyloceanibacter sp.
GAAGACCTGGCGCTTGGCAGCAGCGACATAGGCGTTGCCGGGGCCGACGATCTTGGCGACGGGCTTGATGCTCTCGGTGCCATAAGCGAGCGCGGCGACGGCCTGCGCGCCGCCGATGCGATAAATCTCTTCGATGCCTGCGATCTCCGCGGCGAGGAGGACGAGCGGGTTGAGCCTGCCGTCGAGGGCAGGAACGACCATGGCGATGCGCGGGACGCCGGCGACCTTGGCCGGCACAGCGTTCATGAGGACGGAGCTTGGGTAGCTTGCGGTGCCGCCGGGAACGTAGAGGCCCGCCGACTCCACCGGCGTCCAGCGGTCGCCAAGCTCGACGCCCTGGCGATCGGTGTAGCGGTCGTCCTTGGGGCGCTGGCGGCTGTGGTGATCGAGGATGCGGGCATGGGCGAGCTCGAGCGCTGAGACGGTCGCGGCGGGAACGGCGGCGCGCGCGGCCTTGATCTCGGCGGCCGAGACACGGATGCCGACCGCGTCGAGATCGATCTTGTCGAATTTGCGCGTGAGGTCGACGAGCGCGGCGTCGCCCTCGGCGCGCACGCGGGCGATGATGGCGGCGACCGCGTCATTCACGTCGGCCGCGGTCTCGCGCTTGGCGTCGAGCAACGCCGCGAAGGCGCCTGCGAAATCGCCTGCGCTCCTATCAAGCCATGCGACCATGGCGATCAGGAGCCGGCTTCGCCGCCGGGCTCGAGACCCGGATGCTTGGGCTTGAATTTCGTGTCCCACTCCAGGCCGAGATCGCGCAGCTCGGCCTCGATGCACTCGACATCGAGCTGGATGGCGGCGTCGCCGGAGAAAGTGAGCGTGACGCGACCGCTCGGCGTGTCGGTGGGCTCGAACTGAATGGCGAGAAGAGAGAGGACGCGCTCCTCGACCGTCGGCTTCACGTTCTTAAGCTGGGCGCGCAGCACGCGGTCGAAGCGGAGGCCGGCGCGGCGGCGCTGATAGGCTGTTTTATCGCCGGTCTTGACCGCGGTCTCCCAATTGAAGCGGTTGACCACGGCGGCAAAGCGCTTCTGCCCGGGCACATAGGTCATGTCGGACACGCGCAGCACCGCGTCCTGCAGATGCGTAGACAGGACGCCGAGATCTTCCGCGTCGAATGCGATGAGTTTCAATGCGGTCATGGGCTTCGCTTCGCGGCTCTTTGCAAGGGGCGTAGCATGCTCCGGCGCGAAGGGGAACTCAGGCCGGCGCTCAGCTCGAAAGACGATCGATCTGCGCGCCGCACTGGCGCAGCTTCTCCTCGATGCGCTCGAAGCCGCGGTCAAGGTGGTAAACGCGCCCGATCAGGGTCTCCCCCTCCGCGGCGAGCCCGGCGATCACCAGTGAGACGGAGGCGCGCAAGTCCGTGGCCATGACTTGCGCGCCGGTCAGGCCCTCGACGCCGGTAACGAAGGCGGTGTCGCCCTTGAGGTCGATGCGGGCGCCGAGACGGGCGAGCTCCTGCACATGCATGAAACGGTTCTCGAAGATGGTCTCGCGGATGGTGGATGTGCCGCTCGCCATGCACATGAGCGCGATGAGCTGGGCCTGAAGATCGGTCGGGAAGCCGGGGAAGGGCTGGGTTTCCACCGTGACGGGCGCAAGCCCGCCGCCGTTCCGCGCGACGCGCAGGCCGCGGTCGGTCTCGGAAATCTCCACACCGGCGCCGCGGAGGCAGACAAGCGCCTCCTCAAGGAGATCGGCGCGGGCGCCATCCAGAAAAACCTCGCCGCCGGTCATGGCGACGGCCATGGCGTAGGTGCCGGTCTCGATGCGGTCTGGCAGCACGGCATGCTCGGCGGCATGAAGCGCATCGACGCCCTGCACATGCAGAGTCGAAGTGCCGATGCCTTCGATCTTGGCGCCCATCTCGGTCAGGCACTCGGCGAGATCCTTGACCTCCGGCTCGCGGGCTGCGCCTTCGATGACGGTCTCGCCGCGGGCAAGCACGGCGGCCATCAGCGCGTTGTGGGTCGCGCCGACGGAGATTTTGCCGAGAGTCACGCGGCCGCCGCGAAAGCCCTTCGGCGCACGCGCCAACACGTAGCCGCCTTCAAGCTCGATATCGGCGCCGAGCGCCTTCAAGGTTTCGAGGTGGAGATCGACGGGGCGCGTGCCGATGGCGCAGCCGCCGGGCAGCGACACCTTCGCCTCGCCGCAGCGGGCGATGAGCGGCGCAAGCACCCAGAAGCTCGCGCGCATGCGGGCGACCATGTCGTAGGGCGCTGTGGTGTCGACGATCTCGGCCGCGGTGAGCTTGAAAGTCTGACCGTCGCCGGTGCGCTGCCCGACTTTCTTGCCAACGACCGTCACGTCGACGCCGTGATTGCCGAGGATGCGCGACAGCAGCGTGACATCGGCGAGGCGCGGCACGTTGTGCAGCGTCAGCGTCTCCTTGGAGAGGAGGCTCGCGATCATCAAAGGCAGCGCAGCGTTCTTGGCACCGCTGATCTGGATGGTGCCGTTCAGACGCTCGCCGCCGACAATGCGGATACGGTCCATGGCGTTATCGCTCCCTCACGCCCCTGCCCCCCCTCGTCGCGATGGCAGGACGCTCTCAGCCGGCGACCCTAAGCCGGAAACCTTAAATCTACCCCTTCGCGGGGGACTCTGTCCCACCATCCTTGGGCGGGATCGGGGCGGCTTCCTGGCGAGCCCGCATTTGCGCCTTGCGCTTGGCAAGATTGGCGCGGAGCTGCTCGGCGAGCCGATGCCGGCGCTGCTCCGGACCGCCGGCCTTGTCGCGTTTTCCGCTGAGCGTCAGTCTGTTTACGGCCATGGCCCCGAGCCTTGGAATTTCACTGCGGGGGTCTTATAGCATGTGCCGAGGCGCGCAACTTGCCAGGGGAAAGGGCCTATGGCAGGGTCCGCGCCGGACGAAGGGCCTCAGTTTGTTGGCCCCGCCTTTAGCCGCCATAGCTCAGTGGTAGAGCACGTCATTGGTAATGACGGGGTCGGTAGTTCAATCCTACCTGGCGGCACCATTCTTTTTTAAAGACTTAGCTTCGCATCGCATCTCCCTCCGCAGTCGCCTGCTAACCACCCGCTAATTCGCCGCGGGTTCAGCAGCAACGGAGGGACGAGT